>NZ_QMFZ01000020.1:0-151590 GCF_003294055.1 Burkholderia reimsis | reverse complement strand
AAAGACCTCGACAAGAAGCTCATGCGTTACATCCGTCAGTACAACAAGGATCCGAAACCATTGCAGTGGACCTACAACGATCCCACTCGCCGAATCACCGCCAATTCTTCTGATTCAATGGACTAGCGCGCCGTTCGCGCGCTCACGCAGTCCGATCGGATGACCGTGAAACCCCTCTGTCCCCGCACGCGTGCCGATACTCCGAACAGACGATGCCCGCGCCCGGCCGCGCGCCGACACTCCCATCCGTGGACCGTCGCTATTCGTCCGTATCGTGCGGGCGGGCTGCGCGACCCCGACTCGTCCAACATACATGGAGACGCACGCAATGAAGTTTTCCCTCATCTACGAAGCCCAGACCACCGACGCATCGCGCGAGGGCGACCACCGGGTGTTCAAGGAGACGGTCGAACAGGCGCTGCTCGCCGAGCAGGTCGGCTTCGACACGATCTGGTGCGTCGAGCACACGTCGCTGACCAACTATGCGCACATGAGCGCGCCGGAAACCTTCCTTGCGTACCTGGCCGGCCGCACGACGCGCATCGGCCTCGGCCACGGCGTCGTGTGCCTGCCGCCCGCGATGAACCACCCGATCAAGGTCGCCGAGCGCGTCGCGCTGCTCGACATCCTGTCGGGCGGCCGCGTGCATTTCGGTGTCGGCAAGGGCGGGAGCCAGCAGGAAGCCGGCGCGTTCGGCTACGACCTCAACGAACTGCAGCCGATGATCGACGAATCGATGTACCTCGTGCCGAAGATGTTCGTGCAGGACGAGATCGAGCACGACGGCAAGTACATCAAGATCCCGAAGCGTCCGATCCACCCGAAGCCGTTCCAGGATCCGCACCCGCCGATGTACCTCGCGTGCACCAACACCGACGCGCTGCTGCGCGCCGGCCAGCGCGGGATGGGCGCGCTCGTGCTCGGTTTCGGCGGCCCCGATGAAGTCGCGAAGAAGAACGCCGTGTATCGCGAAGCGTGGGCGAACCGCAAGCCGGAAGACCAGGTCGGCTTCCGCCCGACCCAGCACCTCGCGGCGCTGTGCCCGACGGTCGTGATGGCCGACGGCCAGGCCGCCCGCAAGATCGGCATCCGCGGCCAGCGCTACTTCATGGAATCGCTCGCGTACTGGTACACGGGCGGCGAGCGTCCGGACCCGGCGAAGTGGGGCGACGACCTCGTGCAGGCCGACACCGGCGAGATGGTGATCCGCTCGCGCTTCGCGTCGGAGGAAGTCGTCGTGAACTTCGCCGATCCGGCGCTCGCGATGATGAACCCGAACCACGCGTACGGCACGGTGGACGACTGCATCGGCTATGTCGGCCGCCTGCAGGAAGCCGGCGTCGACGAAGTGCTGTTCCTGTGCCAGATGGGTACGGTGCCGCACGAAGCGCAGATGGAGACGATCCGCAATATCGGCGAGCACGTGATCCCGTTCTTCAACAAGGAGAAGGAGCGGGCCTGCGCGTAAGGCGGGGCGGGCCGCGCCCGTCGTCCCGTCCGGTCGGACGATGCGGCGCGGTCGCGCGACGCCGACCATCGGTGGTGGCGAGCATCGCCCGCGGCCAGGCCGCGCAGAACAACTTTGAACGAGAGCGGGGCGGGCGCCGCGGCGCAGCCTCCGTTCAACAGGAGACATTCGTGCATCGCGACAACGATTCGAACGCATTGGCCGCCACGCTGATCGCCCGGGCCGAGGCGCTGGCGCCGACGCTGGCCGGCCGCGCCGCGCAGGCGGAAGCGCAGGGCCGCATCCCGGCCGAGACGATCGCCGACATGCAGGCCGCCGGTTTCTTCAAGGTGCTGCAGCCGAAGCGCTACGGCGGCTACGAGCTCGATCCGCAGGCCTTCTTCGACATCCAGATGGCACTCGCGCGCGGCTGCATGTCGACCGCGTGGGTGTACGGCGTGGTCGGCGTGCACAACTGGCAGCTCGCGCTGTTCGACGAGCGCGCGCAGCAGGACGTGTGGGGCAACGACCCGGCGACGCTGATCGCGTCGACCTACATGCCGGTCGGCCGCGTCACGCCGGTCGACGGCGGTTTTCGCCTGTCGGGCCACTGGAAGTTCTCGAGCGGCAGCGAACTGTGCGAATGGGTATTCCTCGGCGCGCTGGTGCCGCCGGCCGAGGCCGGCCAGCCGCCCGAATACCGCACCTTCCTGCTGCCGAAATCCGATTACCGGATCGAGCAGGACTGGGACGTGCTCGGCCTGCGCGCGACGGGCAGCCACGACATCGTCGTCGACGACGTGTTCGTGCCCGCGTACCGCACGCACAAGGCCATCGACGGGATGATGGGCACGAGCCCGGGCCTGGCCGTCAACGATGCGCCGCTGTTCAGGCTGCCGTTCGCGCAGATCTTCGTGCGCGCCGTGTGCACGTCGTGCATCGGCGCGCTGCAGGGCGCGCTCGACGATTTCACCGGTTATGCGGCCACGCGCGTATCGGCCAACAGCGGCGCGAAGACCACCGACGATCCGGGCGCGCAGAACGCGTGCGCGAACGCGGCCGTCGCGATCGACGAGATGAAGGTGCTGCTCAGGCGCAATTTCGCGGAACTGATGGCGTCGGTGACCGGCGGCCCGGCCGTGTCGATCGAGCGCCGCGTGCATTTCCGCTACCAGTCCGCGCAGGTCGCCGAGCGCTGCGCGCAGGCGGCGAACGCGCTGCTGCGCTACGCGGGCGGCAACGGCATCTATCACCGCAATCCGCTGGTGCGTCGCTTTCTCGACCTGCATGCGGCCCGCGCGCATTACGCGAACAACGTGGACCGTTTCGGCCAGAACCTCGGCGCCGTGATGCTCGGCCGCGAGAACACCGACTTCTTCATCTGACGGAGACGCGATGAACGACCCGCAAGCACAGCAATACGTGTTCGACGTGGTGGTCGTCGGTTCGGGCGCGGGCGCGCTGCTCGCCGCGTGCCGCGCGGCCGACCGCGGCCTGTCCGTCGTCGTGATCGAGAAGACGGCGCTGTACGGCGGCACGTCGGCCGTGTCGGGCGGCGGGATCTGGGTGCCGTGCAACCACCATATCGCCGAGCTGGGCGCGACCGATTCGCGCGAGGCCGCGCGCGGCTACATCGAAGCCTGCGTGGCCGGCGCGTCGACACCCGAGAAGCTCGACACGTATCTCGACCGCGCGCCGGAGATGCTGCGCTACCTCGAATCGAAGACCCCGGTGCGCTACCAGTCGCTGCCGAAGTACGCGGACTATTTCCAGAAGGTGCCGGGCGCGATGCCGGGTTATCGCGCGCTCGATCCGCTGCCGTTCGACGGCGCGCTGCTCGGCGACGAGCTCGACCGGCTGCGGCCGCCATCGCCCGGCACGCTGATCGGCGGGCGCGTGGCGGTGACGTCGAAGGAAGCGCACACGCTGTTCTCGCGCGGGCCCGGCTTCATGAAGCTCGCGATCGCACAGTTCGGCCGTTACTGGCTCGATATCGGGATGCGCCGCCGCACGCGGCGCGACCGGCGCCTGACGCTCGGCAACGCGCTGATCGGCGGGCTGCGCCGCGCGCTGCTCGAGCGCAACGTGCCGGTGTGGCTCGACACGCCGATGCGCGACCTGCTCGACGTGGACGGCCGCGTGACGGGCGTGCGCGCGCAGCGCTTCGGGCAGCCCGTGACGATCGCCGCGCGACGCGGCGTGATCCTCGGCGCGGGCGGTTTCGAGCGTAACCAGCCGATGCGTGAACGCTACCTGCCGCAGCCGACGCAGGCGCAGTGGAGCGCGACGCCGCCTGCCAACACCGGCGATGCGATCGCCGAAGGCCATCGGCTCGGCGGCGCGCTGGCGCTGATGGAGCACGTGTGGGGCGCACCGACGGTCGGGGTCGCCGGCGAGGAGAAACAGCGCGCGCTGTTCGTCGAACGCAACTTGCCGGGCTGCGTGATCGTCAACAGCCTCGGCAAGCGCTTCGTCAACGAAGCCGCGCCGTATTCCGAATTCGTGCCGGCGATGTATCGCGACCATGCGCGCACCGGTGCGAGCGTGCCCGCATGGATGGTGTTCGACGCGCGGTTTCGGCGCAAGTATCCGTGCGGGCCGATCATGCCGGCGTCGATGATGCCCGATGCGCGGATTCCGGCGGCGTTTCGCGACGTGCTCGTGAAGGCCGACACGATCGACGCGCTGGCCGCGCGCATCGGCGTCGACGCGGCCGGGCTGCACGACACGCTGCGCGACATGGCGCGCTACGCGGCGACCGGAATCGACGAGGCGTTCGGCAAGGGCGACAACGCGTTCGACACGTACTACGGCGATCCGCGGAACGAGCCGAACCCGTGCCTCGGGCCGGTCGACCAGGCGCCGTTCTACGCGGTGCGGATCGACGCGGGCGACATCGGCACGAAGGGCGGGCTCGTCACCGACGCGCTGGCCCGCGTGCTGCGCGCCGACGGCGAGCCGATCGCCGGCCTTTACGCGATCGGCAATACCAGCGCGTCGATGATGGGCGCGAGCTACCCCGGCGCGGGCTCGACGCTCGGCCCGGCGATGACCTTCGGTTTCATCGCCGCCGATCACCTGGCCGCGCACGCGGCCGACGCCGGCGGCCGGCCGGCCCGGCCATCCACGACTGAACTTGACGGAGTCCAAAGATGAGCGATCTCACCCCCCATCCGCTGCGCACCGACATGCTGCTCGCGATGCGCCGCCTCGCGCGCTCCGTCACGGTCATCAGCAGCGCGCACGACGGCCGGCGCTACTCGATGTCCGCGACGGCGGTCGACTCGCTGTCGACCGATCCGCCTTCGCTGCTGATCTGCATCAACCGCACCGCGTCGCTGTATCCGCCGCTCGATGCGGGCGCCCCGTTCTGCGTGAACGTGCTGTCGGCCCGCCACGAAGGCATCGCGATCGACTGCAGCGGCCGGCTGAAGGGCGAAGCGCGCTTCACGACCGGCGACTGGCACACGTCGCCGCACGGCGTGCCCTATCTGCGCGATTCGCAGGCGAGCCTCGTATGCGAGCAGGACGGCCGCTTCGAATACGGCACGCATACGGTGTTCATCGGGCGCATTCGCGAGGTGCTGATGTGCGGCGACGTCGATCCGCTCGTCTATCTCGACGGCGCCTACACGACGCCCGGCGCGCCGGTGGCCCGTGCGGCCGCGTGACGTGAGGAGCCGGCGATGAGCGATTCGCGCTTCCATCGGCTGACCGTTGCCGAAGTAATTGCCGAAAGCGACGACGCGTGCTCGTTCGTGTTCGACGTGCCGGCCGCGTTGCGCGACGCATTCGCGTACCGGCCCGGGCAGTTCCTGACGCTGAACGTGCCGTGCGCGGACGCGGCCGTTGCGCGCTGCTATTCGCTGTCGAGCGCGCCCGGCATCGACGCCGCGCCGAAGATCACCGTCAAGCGCGTGCGCGACGGCCGGGCGTCGAACTGGCTGTGCGACCGCGTGCAGGCGGGCGACACGCTCGAGGTGCTGCCGCCGGCCGGCGTATTCACGCCGCGCGCACTCGACGGCGACCTGCTGCTGTTTGCGGGCGGCAGCGGCATCACGCCCGTGCTGTCGATCCTGAAATCCGCGCTCGTGCACGGGCGCGGGATGCTGACGCTGATCTACGCGAACCGCGACGAGCGCTCGGTGATTTTCCGCGACGAACTGCAGCAGCTCGCGCAGCGCCATCCCGGGCGCGTGCGCGTGATTCACTGGCTCGACAGCGTGCAGGGCATTCCGCAGCAGCGCCATCTCGAGGAACTCGCGCGGCCGTTCAGCCGGCAGGAGACGTTCATCTGCGGGCCCGCGCTGTTCATGGAGAACGCGCTGGCCGCGATGCTCGGCCTCGGGCTGCCGCGTGCGCGCGTGCATGTCGAGCGGTTCGCGTCGTTGCCCGATGCGCCGGCGCAGGCCGCGACAACGGCGGCAACGGCGACTACTGCGACTACGGCGGCAGCGTCGGCGCCCGGCGACGGTGCGGCGATCGAGACGGTGCTCGACGGCGACGCGTTCGCGTTCGACAGCGCGCCCGGCGAAACGCTGCTCGACGCGATGCTGCGCGCGGGTGTGCCTGCGCCGAATTCCTGCCGGATGGGGCAATGCGGCGCGTGCATGTGCCGGATCGAGCGCGGCGAGGTCGCGCTCGACAGCAACCACGTGCTCGACGACGACGAGATCGCGGCCGGCTGGACGCTCGCCTGTTGCGCACGGCCCGCGAGCGATGCACTGCGCGTGGTGTTTCCCGACTGAGCCGACGCGCGCCGGCGGCGCGCACGGCCACCCTGATCTATGACGATGGACAACGAAATCCTGACCACGCCCGCGCTGATCGCGCGGGCAGCCGCGCGCCACGGCGCGCATCCGGCGATCGAGTCGGAGCACGGCCGGCTGACCTACGCGGAACTCGACACGGCCCGCCTCGACGCGGCTCGCGCGCTGCTCGCGAGCGGCATCGAGGCCGGCGACCGCATCGCGGTGTGGGCGCCGAACCTGCCGCAATGGATCGTCGCGGCGCTGGCGATCCACACCGTCGGCGCGATCCTCGTGCCGGTCAACACGCGGATGAAGGGGATGGAGGTGGGCGGCATCCTGCACGATGGCGGCGCGCGGCTGCTGTTCTGCTGCGGCACGTTCCTCGGCGAATCCTATCCGGCGATGCTCGCGCCGCACCGCCCCGCGACGCTCGAACGTGTCGTCGTGTTCGATGGCGAACCGCCGCGCGGCGCGCATGACGAGACCTGGAACGCGTTCCTCGCGCGCGGCGCCGAGGTGCCGCTGGACGCGGTGCGCGAACGCGAGGCACAAGTGACGCCCGACACCGTGATGGACCTGATGTTCACGTCCGGCACGACGGGCCGCCCGAAGGGCGTGATGACCGCGCACGGCCAGAACCTGCGCGCCGCGCAGGCATGGGCGGCGATCGCCGGCGTGCGTCCTGACGACCGCTACCTGATCGTCAATCCGTTCTTCCACACGTTCGGCTACAAGGCGGGCTGGCTCGCCGCGCTGTCGAGCGGCGCGACCGTGCTGCCGCATCTCGTGTTCCAGCCGGCCGAGGTGCTGCGGCGCGTTGCCCTCGACCGCATATCGGTGCTGCCCGGCCCGCCGACGCTGTACTACGCGCTGCTCGACGCGCCCGATCGGGCGACGCACGACCTGTCGTCGCTGCGGATCGCGGTCACGGGCGCGGCGGCGATCGCCCCGAGCCTGATCGAACGGATGCGCGCCGAGCTCGGCTTCGAGACGGTGCTGACCGGCTACGGGCTGACCGAATCGTGCGGCTTCGCGACGCTGTGCCGTCAAGGCGACGATGCGCAGACGGTCGCCTGCACGTCCGGCCGGCCAATGCCGGATGTCGAATTACGCATCGCGGGGCCGGGCGGCGCGCCGCTCGGGCCGGACGAGACCGGCGAGATCTGGGTGCGCGGCTACAACGTGATGCGCGGCTATTTCAACCAGCCGCACGCGACGCGCGAAACCGTCGATCCCGATGGCTGGCTGCATACGGGCGATCTCGGCTGCGTCGACGCGAACGGCAACCTGAAGATCACCGACCGCATCAAGGACATGTTCATCGTCGGCGGCTTCAACTGCTATCCGGCAGAGATCGAGCGGCTGCTCGCCGCGCATCCGGCGATTGCGCAGGTCGCGCTGGTCGGCGTGCCCGATACGCGGCTCGGCGAGGTCGGGCACGCGTATGTCGTGCTGCGGCCGGGCGCGCATGCCGACGCCGACGAACTGAATGATTGGGCGCGCCGCAACATGGCGAACTACAAGGTGCCGCGCTATTTCACGTTCGTCGGGCAACTGCCGACGAGTGCGGCCGGGAAGGTGCTGAAGTACCGCCTGCGGGCGGGGACCGAGGCGGCGGCCTGAGCGCCGCCGCCGTACACGAACGGGATGAACGCATGAACGACAACGGATTTCCGCAGGGTGCGGTGCTGGTGTTCGGCGGCAGCGGCGGGATCGGGCAGGGTGTCGCGCTCGAGTTCGCGCGGGCCGGCGTGCCGGTCGCGGTGGGCTACCGCAGCAAGGCCGACGTGGCCGAGCGGGTCGCGCGCGACATTCGCGGCGAGGGTGTCGCGGCCACCACGCACTGCGTGGACGTGACCGATCCCGCACAGGTCGACGCCGCGTTCGCGGCCGCGATCGGCGCGCATGGCCGCGTGCACACGGTGGTCTGGGCGGCCGGGCCGTTCGTGAACCAGCGTCATATCGGCGACATGACACACGACGACTGGCGCCGCGCGATCGACGTCGAGACGATCGGCTTCTTCGTGGCGGCGAAGGCCGCGCTGCCGCACTTCCGTGCGTCGGGCGGCGGATCGTTCGTGACGCTCGGGTCGGCCGGGCATCTGCGCTGGCCCGACCGCGACGGGCTGTCGGTCGCACCGAAGGCGGCGAACGAGGCGCTGGTGAAAGGGCTGGCGCGCGAGGAAGGGCGCTACGACATTCGCGCGAATTCGATCCTGGTCGGCGTGATCGAGGCCGGGATGTTTCCGGTGCTGCTCGAACAGGGGCAGTTCGACCAGGCGTGGATCGACGAGACACAGAAGATGCTCGCGCTCAAGCGCTGGGGAAAGGCGCACGATGTCGGGCGGGCGGCGGTGTTCCTGGCGTCGGATCGGGCTGGGTACATTACCGGGCAGCAGTTGAATGTTTCGGGTGGGTATGGGTTGTAGCGGTGGATTGATGGCCTCGGACAGCCGTTTGCTGCGAGCTGGCCTTTCGCGTCTGTGGAACATTTTCGCTACCGATGCTCGATGCGATTCAGCTTCGAAAGCACGTCCGACGATCGGTCCGTCATGCTTCTCGACCGAACCGTGCTTTCGGCCACGGCGATATTTCCGCTTCGTTCATCGCTGTTCCCCATGATCCTGTCGCGAAGCCGGATGTAGGGCTGCTCTACAAATTGGTACGTCAGATGAGCAAACACGAAATAGCAGCCGGCAAGCGTAGCGTAAAAGATGAGCGTCGTGCGGTGACCATCGAGTGTCCATCCATATTTTGAGAACATGGCGAGCACCAGCGTGAGCATGCAGATGTGCCCTAGGTAGAGGGAATACGAAATCCGGCTGGTCCACCTGATGAAGTGATCGAGCAGAGCGCTGCCCGATGTATGAACGGTCATCGCCGCGGGAAGCAACGTGGCAATGACGACAGACAGAATCGGGTAAGCCATTGTGCGCACGACTCCACTGGTAACCAGATACGGAGCACCGCACGAAAAATAAATCGTGAATCCGATAAATAACGGCATCGAATATTTCCAGACTGATGCTGAACGTGCGAACCATTCCGGCTGCTCGATTCGGATGTAGGCGGCGATCACGCCGATGAACAGGGAGTCCAGTCGGCAAAGAACGATGGACCGAACATGGCGATCGACATCCGATAGTGATTGGGCATGCCAACCAAAGACGATTCTCGCGGCGAGAGGAACAATTAGGAATGCGACGCATGTGGCGAGCATTGCACGCCCATTCGACTTCAATGTGCCGGCCGCCGCGAGGAACACGCATGGAAGCAACAGGTAGAACCACTCCTCGACGGCGAGGCTCCATGAGTGTTCGAAGAACGGCGCTATCGGCCACGCGAGATTCTGGAGGAAGAGGAAGAACGGCCACGCCACCTCGAGAGAGGCCGGTCCATGGTAGTCGAAGCGGAGATAGACAAGCAGGAAGAACCCATATAGTGGGAGGGTACGAGCCCAGCGACGTTTCCAGAAATCGAGAATATCGCCAGGTGCCTTGAGCTTGCCTGCTTTTCTGGACTGAATCAGCACGCTACCGATCAGGAACCCGCTTAGGACGTAAAAGATCTCGACCCCGATGGTTCCCTGTGCCGAGAAATACCACCGCAGCCACTCGGGTGGTGTTCCGTGCGCCACAGTATGGCTGGCCAGAACGAGGAGAACCGCGAGTGCGCGCAGTACGTCCAGTCCGAATACGCGCTGTTTGTCGAGGTGCGGGGCAGACTTCGTCATCGAGGAAATGGGTGTGTTGGACGGCGAAGTGTATATCAACCGCTTGGCGTATTTTGGGGGGCTATGGACGCACGGCGAAGCAGGGGGCACGTGCTTTCATTTCCGGACTCAAATGAGGGGTTGTCTATCGGGAAATGTTGCCGATGTTGGCCGGGGATCGATAACGATTTCTCATCGCAATCGGTGCGCCATGACTTTGATTGATGGGGCGCGTCGGTGGACACACGATCGTGATGTGACGTCGCGAATCGATCTGAAATTGTGCCCGACACGCCCGGCCGCACTCGCATTGTGGATCAGAGCTTGCGCATCACGCAGCCGATAAAGGCGGCGTGATCGGGCGAGAGTGTCTCGATCATTGCCAAACCTTCTATCTCGCGATGGATACTGAAGGTCTCGTTTCGATTCGAAATCTTGAATTCGCGGCCCTCAACATGGAAGTTCCATTGATGAAACCCCTCCCAATTCTCGGCCAACGCTTCGTTCGCTGCGTGCTCCGTCGCAATGTAGCCACCGGGTTTAGTCACGGCGATCATCTGCAGAAAGGCTTCGACTGGATTGTAGCTATGGTCGAGCGTGTTCTTCGCATATGTCAGGTCGAACGTGTTTTCCGGAAACATCGAGGTCAGGCATTCGCTTTCACACTGCCGGGTTTTGATAAGAGGGAGCCCGGGGGGGAAGTTCAGGCGGCTGTACAGGTCGCCCAGCGCGTCGACCGCGGTGATATTCAGCGGTATGCCGTTCATTTTCTTGCCAAGCACCGTCATCGGGCCGGCGCCTACGTCGAGGATCTTCGGGTTCCGGATGCCGCTCAGAAGCTCGGCGATCCATTCGTGTATTTCGGTATCGGGGTTGATACGGAACTGAAAGTCTTCCGGCCATGCACCACCCTTCGTCTCCAACCACTTTGACCAGAATTCGATTTCGTTATCGATTCCGCTAGACCACTGCATTTTTCGCATTGTGTCCGCCCAGAGGGTATGGACGGACGATTCTATCATCCGATTGCAAGTTGTCCCGGACGCTGAAATTTCAGGCATCGCAACAATCCGTACCGCGTTTCGATTTCGCGCTGCGTACCGATCGGACTGCGATTCGCGCACTGGTCCTTTCGCGTGACCCCGGGAGTCAGCACGCGCGAGCATCCGTATTCACCCTGCCTCGTCGCGGACGATTACGCATCTGCATCGTGTGCCAAGGCTCGAGGTCACTTCTTTGCAACGCTTTATTCAATACATTTCGCCACAAACGATTGACTGCAACGACGACTCACACCTGCTGAGGGCTGTCCAGCCTTGACCAACGAGCGTTGCGGCATCGATGAGCGACACGCCGGATCGCACGCTCCGGCATCGTCTGCCGAATAAGGATGCGTTCCTGAAACATTTCCTCCGATTACAACCGGCGTGAGCTTCCGTGTTTTGCGGTGACCCTTGTCCCGCTTCGATTTGCGCCGCATGGCACGTGCCTTGCGGTTGACCCGGTGCCGCTGGCGCAAACGAATTTCGCGAGAACGACGAACGCGTCGGCGGCATGCAACGACATCGAAACAAACGGGGAATCGGATCGGGCCGCGGGGGCCGCCTGTCGCGGCGTACCTGCCGCGCATGTCGTATCGGTCATGCGCATGGGCAACGTGTTCCCGATCCGTCGAACAGCAAGCGTGCTTGCAAGGTGTCGTGCCGGGGTTCGCATCACGCATGGCGACGCAGGCCGCATGCGTTGGCGAGGCGCGCCCGGCACATGTCGGGGGAGGCGCCCGTGAAAACGACAGTGAACCAATGGGCATTCGTCGCGGTGGTGTTCGCCGCGAGTGCGCATGCGCAGGAAATCTACCTGCAGGGCGGCACGCAGGGCGTCGGCATCGGCGCGGCCGTGAGCTTCAATTCGATGCTAGGTGCGCATGCGGATTTCAATGCGATCGATCTTTCGCATGACTTCACGGTGGCCGGCAATCGCTACCAGGACGACCTGAAGCTGCGCCAGGGCGGCTTGTACGCAGACATCTTTCCGTGGCGAGGCAGCGGCTTCCGCGCGACGCTCGGGCTACGCTTCAACGACGACGAGCTTCGCGGCGTATCGGTGCCGACCAATGGCACTTATGTGTTCGGCGGCAAGCGTTATCCGGCGATGCCGGGGATGTACGCGGTCGCGGAAGCGCGCTATCCGACCGTGATGCCGTACTTCGGGATCGGCTACGGGCACCGGCCGGCGTCGAAAGGGCTGGGATTCGTCGCCGATCTCGGCGTTGCGTACGGGATACCGAAATGCTCGTACACGCTGTCGCCGGAACTGGCGGCCGCGGCCGGGCCCGCGAAGAGCCAGATCCTGGCCGCGAGCGGGCTGGATTCCCTGCGGCAGGTGATGTCGCGCTACCGGTGGTATCCGGTGTTGCAGATCGGCATTTCGTATCGGTTCTGAGCGGCGGGGCGTCGTTGCGTGTGCCGGGCGGGGAATGGCCGGCATCGCCGATCAGGCCGGGCCAACGGATGTCGGCACGCGAGGGCCGGCGACCCTCGCGAGCACCGCGCGCGGAGTCGGTGAATGCAGCCGTCCCGCATCGATCGGCGCGCGCCCGCGCTGGCCGTTCATCCGTGAATAGCCGATCGGCCGTCTTTCCCGCCGTTCCGATCCGGCTTACCTTTCAAACAGCAGTTCGACGTGTCGGGCGAGCGGCGCATGCCGAAGGGTTCATGCGGCCCGTTGCCGTTCGCTGACGCCGACCACCGTCCTCCTTCCGTTGCTGGCGATGATAGCAATGATTGCAATTCCCGGTCATGGCGCTATCATTGATATCAATCTGGATGGAGGGAACCATGGCAAATCTACTGGTACGTAACGTGGATGACAATATCGTTCAGAGCCTGCGTGAGCGGGCTGCGGCAAATGGCCGGAGTGCCGAGGCCGAACATCGGGCCATTCTGGCCGATGCGCTCGGCAGGCCGAAGCGAAAGACATTTGCGCAAGTGCTGATGAGCATGCCCGATGTCGGCGAAGACGCGGATTTTCAACGTATTCAGGATTCCGGCGAGGCCAGGCGTGTATTTGATTGATACCAACGTCATCAGTGAAATCAGGAAGGGCAAGCGAACCAACCGTGGCGTGCGGGCGTTCTTCAGGCAGGCCGCGGCGGACGCCAGCCCGCTTTACCTGTCCGTCGTGACAGTTGCTGAACTTCGCCGCGGCGTCGACCTGATCCGTCATCGCGGCGATCACCCCCAGGCGTCGGCGCTCGAGGCCTGGGTGGCAACCATCCTGGCCGGCTATGCACCGAACATCCTGCCGGTCGACATCGAGATCAGCCAGACGTGGGGGCATTTGCGCGTGCCCGATCCGACGCACGAACTCGACAAGCTGATCGCGGCCACCGCGCTGATCAACGATCTCACCGTGGTTACGCGCAACGTCGCGGATTTCGCCCGCACCGGCGTCAGGTTGCTGAACCCGTTCGACTGATCCGGGTTGCCGCGTCGCGGCAACCTGTACCGGCTCCCCGTTCTCCTTCCGCAGGCATGGCCCGTTCCGCCGGGCTGCCGCGCGCGTCCGCGCCGCTCCGATTCCCCGCCGCCTCTCGTCCCAACAGACGATGTAACACCACCCCCGACCGGCCAGAATCCTTTCACGAACAACGGATTCTGAACCAGGAGGAGGCCGACATGATCGATGTCCGTGCGCTTGGCTATGTCGTCGTCGAGGCGACGCGCGTCGATGCGTGGCGCCGCTACGCGGAAGACGTGCTGGGCATGCAGGCGCTCGACGCGCCCGACGGTGCGTTGTACCTGAAGATGGACGAGCGCGATTTCCGTTACGTGATCGTCCCCGGCTCGACCGACCGCTATTTCGCGTCGGGCTGGGAACTGCCCGACGGCGCCGCGTTCGACGCCGCGCTTGCGGTGCTGCAGCGGGCAGGCGTCGAGCCGATCCGCGCGACGCCCGCCGAAGCCGCGCTGCGCCACGTGCAGGCGATGGCGTGGTGCACTGACCCGTCCGGCAACCGCCACGAGCTGTACTGGGGCGCGCGCTGCGATTTCCGCCGTTTCGTGTCGCCGCTGGGTGTTGCGCACTTCGTCACCGGCGACATGGGGCTCGGCCACGCGGTGCTGCCCGCGCCGCAGTTCGACGCGACCGACGCGTTCGTGCGCGGCGTGCTCGGCTTCGAGCTGTCCGACATCTATCGCGTGAAATTCACTCCCGATCCCGCCGAACCCGAAAAGCGCATCCACTTCATGCACTGCCGCAACGCGCGCCATCACAGCCTCGCGCTGTTCGAGATGGCCGTGCCGTCGGGCTGCGTGCACGTGATGGCCGAAGTCGACTCGATGGACGAAGTGGGCCGCGCGCTCGACCGCGTCGCCGCGCACGACGTGAAGATGTCCGCGACGCTCGGGCGTCACTGCAACGACCAGATGATCTCTTTCTACATGAAGACCCCCGGCGGCTTCGATCTCGAATACGGCTTCGGCGGCCTCACGGTCGACTGGTCGAAGCACGCGGTGTTCGAGGCCACCAAGGTGAGCCAGTGGGGCCACGATTTCAGCATCGGATACCGGTAAGCCAGCACGATGACGATGAAACCTCTCGACAAGACGATGTCCGCGCGCGACGTGGTCGCGCAACTCGCCGACGGCATGACGATCGGCATCGGCGGATGGGGGCCGCGGCGCAAGCCGATGGCGCTGGTGCGCGAAATCGCGCGCTCGAACCTGAAGGACCTGACGATCGTCGCGTACGGCGGCGCCGATGTCGGGCTGCTGTGCGCGGCCGGCAAGGTACGCAAGGTGGTGTTCGGCTTCGTGTCGCTCGACGTGATCCCGCTCGAACCGCAATTCCGCCGTGCGCGTGAACAGGGCCGCATCGACGTGCTGGAACTCGACGAAGGGATGCTGCAGCTCGGCCTGCGCGCGGCCGCCGCCCGGCTGCCGTTCCTGCCGACGCGTGCCGGGCTCGGCACCGCGCTGCTCGATCACGCGCCGCAACTGCGCACGGTGCAGTCGCCTTACGACGACGGCGAAACGCTGCTCGCGATGCCGGCGATCGATCTCGACGTCGCGCTGCTGCACGTGAACGCGGCCGACCGGATGGGCAACACGCGTATCGACGGCCCCGATCCGTTCTTCGACGCGTGGATGGCACGTGCCGCGCAGCGTTGTTACGTGTCGGCGGAAACGGTCGACGCGTCGCTCGCGAGCGAAGACCTCGACGCAGCGAAACGCAATCCGTTCGAGCGCTCGCTCGTCACCGGCGTCGTGCACGCGCCGGGCGGCGCACACCCGACGTCGTGCGGGCCGGCCTACGGCTGGGACCTGCCGCACCTGCGCGCGTACTGCGCCAGCGCGGAAGACGATGCGAAGACGGCGGCGTACCTGCGCGACGTGGTCGGCCAGGACGAACGCCAGTACCTCGAAGGCGTCGGCGGGCTGTCGCACGTGACGACGCTGCCGTTGCCGATTCTGTAAAGGAGCGCCTGTGAGCGAATCTCTCGACCATTCCCTCGCGGAACTGATGATCGTCGCGTCCGCGCGACTCTGGCGCGACGACGGCGAAGTGCTGGCGACCGGCATCGGCACGGGCCCGCGGCTCGCGGCCGGCCTCGCGCGGCTTGCGTACAACAACGGGCTGATGCTGACCGACGGCGAAGCGTATCTCGTCGAGGAGCCGGTGCCGCTCGGCCCGCGCCCCGACGGCTACCGCGTGAAGGCGAGCGGCTGGATGACCTACGAACGCGTGTTCGACTGCCTGTGGCACGGCCGCCGCCATGCGCTCGTGATGCCGACGCAGATCGACCGTTTCGGCCAGGCCAACATCTCGTGGCTCGGCGACGACTACGCGCGCCCGAAAACCCAGCTGCTCGGCGCGCGCGGCTTCCCCGGCAACACGACGAACCACGCGAACTCGTTCTTCGTCAGCGGCCACGGCAAGCGCACGTTCGTCGAAGGCGAAGTCGACATGGTGTGCACCGTCGGCCACAACCCGGCGCGCCGGCTGCCCGGGATGAAAACCTTCGTCGACCTGCGCAGCATCGTCACCGACCTGTGCGTGATGGATTTCGGCGGCCCCGACCACGCGATCCGCGTGCGCTCGCTGCACCCGGGCGTGAGCTTCGACGAGGTGCAGGACGCGACGGGCTTCCCGTTGATCGCGCATCCGGAGCTCGGCACGACGGCCGCGCCGAACGCGGAAGACCTGCGCATCGTGCGCGCGCTCGATCCGCACAACCTGCGCGCGACGATCGTGCGCAACAATCCGGCGCCGCGCCGGGGATGAGGTCCCACATGGAAGCGACCCAGATGACGTTCGGCGACGGTGTCGTCGACTACGCGGTCGACGGCGGCATCGCGACGATCACGATGAACCGCCCCGAGTATCACAACGCGCAGAACTCGAAGATGACGTATGCGCTCGACGCGGCGTTCCGGCGCGCGGCGCACGACGACGCGGTGAAGGCGATCGTGCTCGCGGGCGCCGGCAAGCATTTCTCGGCGGGCCACGATATCGGCACGCCGGGCCGCGACATCCACGAGTCGTTCGATCGCGCATCGCTGTGGTACGACCACGTCGACAAGGACGGCGGCGAATTCCTCTATGCACGCGAGCAGGAGGTCTACCTCGGGATGTGCCGGCGCTGGCGCGACCTGCCGAAGCCGACGATCGCGATGGTGCAGGGCGCATGCATCGCGGGCGGGCTGATGCTCGCGTGGGTGTGCGACCTGATCGTCGCGTCCGAGGATGCGTTTTTTGCCGATCCGGTCGTGCGGATGGGGATTCCGGGCGTCGAGTATTTCGCGCATGCGTACGAACTGAACCCGCGCATCGCGAAGGAATTCCTGTTCCTCGGCGAACGGATGCCGGCCGAGCGTGCGTACCAGATGGGGATGGTCAACCGCGTCGTGCCGCGCGAACGGCTGCACGACGCGACCTATGCGATCGCCGCGAAGGTCGCGACGATGCCGCGCCTCGGGCTCGCGCTGACCAAGCAGGCACTGAATCACGTCGAGGAACTGCAGGGCAAGCGCGCGGCGATGGATGCGGCGTTCGCGTGGCATCACTTCGCGCATGCGCACAACGAGCTCGTGAGCGGCGACCGTCTCGGCGGCTACGACGCGCGCAGCATGGCCAGTTCGCAGCGTCAGCCGAACGGCGTTGATCGCGGCGACGCGTCCGCACCGGTCGCCGTCAACGGAGCGGCCGCATGAGTACGACGCTTCAAAGCCCGCTGCACACGCCTTTGTGCGAGCTGCTCGGCTGCCGTTATCCGATCGTGCAGACCGCGATGGGCTGGGTGGCCGACGCGCGGCTCGTCGCGGCGACCGCCAACGCC
Source organism: Burkholderia reimsis (assembly GCF_003294055.1). Classification (NCBI taxonomy): domain Bacteria; kingdom Pseudomonadati; phylum Pseudomonadota; class Betaproteobacteria; order Burkholderiales; family Burkholderiaceae; genus Burkholderia; species Burkholderia reimsis. The sequence goes on along the minus strand of NZ_QMFZ01000020.1, from coordinate 134,341 downwards.
GGCGGCTTCGGCTTCCTGGCCGGCGCGACGCTCGAACCCGAGCAGGTCGAGGCCGAGATCCTGAAAGTGAAGTCGCTCACGGACAAGCCGTTCGGCATCAATTTCCACATGTTCCAGAAGAACGCGCAGCAGGTCGTCGAGCTGGCCATTCGGCACCGGCTGCGCGCGGTGAGCTACGGCCGCGGGCCGGATGCAAAGACGATCCGCCGCTTCAAGGACGCCGGCATCGTCTGCATGCCGACCGTCGGCGCACCGAAGCATGCGGTGAAGGCGGTCGAGCTCGGCGCGGACATCGTGACGGTGCAGGGCGCGGAAGGCGGCGGCCACACGGGCTCGGTGCCGACCACGCTGCTGCTGCCGAAGGTGCTCGACGCGGTGCGGGTGCCGGTGGTCGCGGCCGGCGGGTTCTTCGACGGGCGCGGGCTGGCTGCCGCGCTCGCGTACGGGGCGGCCGGCATCGCGATGGGCACGCGCTTCCTGATGAGCGCCGAATCGCCGGTGCCGCGCGAGACGCTCGAACGCTACGTCGCGGTCGGCGACCCGGCGCGCATCCGCGTGTCGGATGCGCTCGACGGGCTGCCGCAACGGATGATCGACAACCCGTACCTGCTGAAGCTCGAGCGCTTCGGCCCGCTGCGCCGCACGCTGTTCGCGCTGAAGACGGCGGACGCATGGCGCCGCCAGAACGGCCTGAGCACGGGCGACATGCTCGGTTTCGCGATCAAGGCGCTGCGCTCGCACGACTACACGGCGAGCCAGACGCTGATGGCGGCGAACGCGCCGTTCCTGATCCAGCGCGCGATCGTCGAGGGCCGCCCCGATGAAGGCGTGCTGCCGAGCGGCCAGGCGGCCGCGATGATCGGCGCGATCGAACCGTGCGACGCGCTGATCGCACGGATCGTCGCGGAAGCCGGCGAGCGACTCGACGCACTGGCCGCGCTGCGCGGCACGGCGGCAGCGCAGGCCGCATGAACAACATCACAGGGAGGCAATGGAGATGACAGGATCCAACCAACCGGCCGGCGCGATGCCGTTCCGGATCGATCGCGCCGACGGCATCGCCGAGCTGGTGATCGCCCATCCACCCGTGAACGCGCTCGACGCGCAGGGCTGGCATGCGCTCTCCCGCGCGCTCGATGCGCTCGGCGAGGACGACGAGGTCCGCGTGATCGTCGTGCGCGGCGAGGGGCGCGGCTTCTGCGCGGGCGTCGACATCAAGGAGCTGGCCGCGCATCCGGAGCGGATCGTGGCGGTCAACGCGGGCAATTACGAGACGTTCCGCGCGGTGCACCGCAACCCGAAGCCGGTGATCGCGGCCGTGCACGGTTTCGTGCTCGGCGGCGGGATCGGCATCTGCGGCGCGGCGGACATCGTCGTCGCGGCCGACTGCGCGCGCTTCGGCGTGCCCGAGATCGACCGTGGCGCGATGGGCGGCGGCGCGCACCTGCAGCGGCTGTTCGGCGTGCAGAAGGTGCGCGCGATGTACTTCACCGGCGAGATGATCGACGCGGCCGAAGCATACCGGCTCGGTGCGGTCGAGCAGGTCGTGACGCGCGACACGCTGCGCGACGCGGCGCTCGCGCTCGCCCGCAAGATCGCGGAGAAGAGCCCGGCGATGGTGCGGCTCGCGAAGGAGGCGCTGAACGGCGTCGAGGACGGCGATCTCGAGGACAAGTACCGCTGGGAGCAGGGCTTCACGCTGCAGGCGTACATGACGAACGATTCGACCGAAGCGCGCGCCGCGTTCGTCGAGAAGCGCGATGCGCGTTTCGATGCGCAGGCCACCGTCGAGGAGGCACGCGCATGAACCTGACCTACACGCCGCAGCAACGGGCGTTTCGCGCGGAGATCCGCGAATGGCTCGCCGCGCACGTGCCGCGCGAGCGGCTGCCGAGCTTCGACACCGAGGAAGGCTTCGCCGCGCACCGCGAATGGGAGCGCACGCTGCACTCGGGCCGCTGGAGCATGGTCACGTGGCCGCGCGAGCTGGGCGGGCGCGGCTGCGACCTGATCGAGTGGCTGATCTTCGAGGAAGAGTACTGGCGTGCCGACGCGCCGATGCGCGTGAACCAGAACGGCATCTTCCTGCTCGGCCCGACGCTGATGGATTTCGGCACCGCGGAGCAGAAGGCGCGTTTCCTGCCCGCGATGGCGGCCGGCGAGCACGTATGGGCGCAGGGCTGGTCGGAGCCGAATGCAGGTTCCGACATGGCCGCGATCCGCACGACGGCCGCCCGGATCGGCGACGAATACGTGTTGAACGGCCAGAAGATCTGGTCGACGCGCGCGGTGTGGGCCGACTGGCTGTTCGGGCTGTTCCGCAGCGACCCGGAATCGTCACGCCACCACGGGCTCACGTTCCTGATGGTGCCGCTGTCCGCGCCGGGCATCACGGTGCGGCCGATCCGCCAGCTGAACGGGCAGACGGGCTTCGCGGAAATCTTCTTCGACGACGTGCGCGTGCCGGTCGAGAACCGGCTCGCGGCCGAAGGCGCGGGCTGGCAGGTCGCGATGGCGACGGCCGGCTTCGAGCGCGGGCTGATGCTGCGTTCGCCCGCGCGCTTCCAGCGCACCGCGCAGGCGCTGCGCGACCTGTATCTCGCCCACCGCGACAGCGCGGATCGCGATCCGACGCTGCGCGAGCGCGTGGTGCAGGCGTGGATGGATGCGCAGGCGTATGCGCTGTCGACCTACGCGACCGCGAGCCGGTTGCTGAAGGGCGGCCATATCGGCGCGGAGTCGAGCACCAACAAGGTGTTCTGGTCGGAGCTCGACCTGCGCATGCACCAGACCGCGCTCGACATTCTCGGCGCGCACGGCGAGGTCGTCCCGCAGACGGCTGCGCAGCACGCGACGCTCGGCCACTGGCTCGACGGCTTCCTGTTCGCGCAGGCCGGCACGATCTACGCGGGCACCAACGAGATCCAGCGCAACATCGTCGCCGAACGGATGCTCGGCATGCCGCGCGCATGACGGCGCCGGCGCCCCCCCTCACTGAACGGACATCGTATGGATTTCGTATTCGATGAAGACCAGGAAGCGCTCGCGGACAGCGTGAAGCGCCTGCTGATGACCGAGATGACGCCCGAGCTGATCCGCGAGCTCTGGGCCACGCCGACCGGGCGTTCGGACGACCTGTGGGCGCTGTTCGCGTCACAGGGGCTGACCGCTGTGTCGGTGCCCGAGGCGCACGGCGGCCTCGGCCTGAGCGAAGCGGAATGGGCGCTGCTCGCGCAGACCTACGGTTACTTCGGCAGCCCCGAGCCGCTGCTCGACACGGCGCTCGTCTCGGCCGGCGTGCTCGCGCGGCTGCCGGCGAGCGACTGGCGCGACGCGCTGCTGCGCGACATCGCCGAAGGGCGTGCGCGCGTCGCGCTCGTGCATCCGGCGAACCCGTATGCGGCCGACGTGCACGTCGCGCAGACGCTCCTGTGCGAGCACCGTGGCGAGCTGCACCGCGTCGATCCCGCGCAGTGCGCGTGGCGCGCGGTGGACAGCGTCGACCCGTCGCGGCGGCTGTTCACGCTCGACTGGGAGCCGTCGGCGGCCACGCGCATCGCAAGCGCGGACGAAGCCGCGCCGCTGCTGGACCGTGCGCTCGACCACGGCGCGTTCGCGGTCGCCGCGCAACTGCTCGGCCTCACGCAGCGCGTGCTCGACGTCGCGATCGACTACAGCGCGCAGCGCAAGCAGTTCGGCAAGGCGATCGGGTCGTACCAGGCGCTCAAGCATCTGCTTGCCGATGTCGCGATCCGCTACGAGTTCGCGCGGCCGGTGGTCGCGCGCGCCGCGCAGGCGATCGCCGACGATCACCCGCAGCGCGCGGTGTTCGTGTCCCACGCGAAGCTCGCGGCGACGTCGGCCGCGCAGCTCGCCGCGCGTCACTCGATGCAGGTGCACGGGGCGATCGGCTACACGTGGGAGCTCGACCTGCAGATCTTCATGAAGCGCATCTGGGCGCTCTCCGGCAGCTGGGGCGACAGCGCATTCCACAAGGCCCGCGTGGCCGACGCGATCCTCGGCGACGCGTTGCCGATCGGCCCCGCGCAGACCTTCGACCTCGAGGAATCCAACTGATGAGACAAGCCTATATCGTCGACGCGCTGCGCACGCCGACCGGCCGCCGCAAGGGCGGGCTCGCGCACGTGCATGCGGCCGACCTCGGCGGCTTCGTGCTGAAGACGCTCGTCGAGCGCAATGCGATCCCCGCCGACGAATACGACGACGTGGTGTTCGGCTGCGTCGACACGATCGGCCCGCTCGCGGGCAACATCGCGCGCACCTGCTGGCTCGCGGCCGGGTTGCCGCTGCAGGTGCCGGGCGTGACGGTCGACCGCCAGTGCGGCTCGTCGCAGCAGGCCGTGCATTTCGCCGCACAGGCCGTGATGAGCGGTGTGCAGGACGTGGTGGTCGCGGGCGGCGTGCAGACGATGACGCAGATCCCGATTTCTTCCGCGATGACCTGCGCGGCCCCGCTCGGCTTCGACGACCCGTTCTCGGGCAGCACCGGCTGGCGCGCGCGCTTCGGCGATGCGCCGGTGTCGCAGTTCGTCGCCGCGCAGCGGATCGCCGATCACTGGAACCTGTCGCGCGATGCGATGGAGCGCTATGCGTTCGAAAGCCATCGCCGTGCGGTCGCCGCGATCGAGGCCGGCCATTTCAAGCGGGAAATCGTGCCGCTCGAAGGCGTACTGCACGACGAGACGCCGCGCCCCGACACGTCGCTGGAAAAGATGGCGACGCTCGAGCCGCTGACACCGGGCGGCTCGCTGACGGCCGCCGTCGCGAGCCAGACCTGCGATGCGGCCGCCGCGCTGCTGATCGTGTCGGAGGACGCGTTGAAGCGCTACGGCCTCACGCCGCGCGCGCGCATCCATCACCTGAGCGTGCTGGGCGACGATCCGCTGTGGATGCTGACCGCGCCGATCCCGGCGACGAAGGCCGCGTTGAAGAAGAGCGGGCTCGACTGGTCGCAGATCGACGTCGTCGAGATGAACGAGGCGTTCGCGTCGGTCGCGCAGGCGTGGCTGGCCGATACCCGTTTCCCGCATGAAAAGACCAACCCGAACGGCGGCGGCATCGCGCTCGGTCATCCGCTCGGCGCGACCGGCGCGCGGCTGATGACGACGCTGTTGCACGAACTGGAACGCACCGGCGGCCGTTACGGATTGCAGACGATGTGCGAAGGCGGCGGCCTCGCGAACGTCACGATCATCGAGCGCCTGTGAGCGCGTCACTTTCACGATCTCACGATCCAAGAGGCACCAGCATGGGAATCTGTAACGGACGCACCGTCATCATCACCGGCGCGGGCGGCGGGCTCGGGCGCGAATATGCGCTCGCGTTCGCGGCCGAAGGCGCGGCGGTCGTCGTCAACGACATCCGGCACGAGGCCGCGCAGGCCGTGTGCGACGAGATCGCACGACGCGGCGGCAACGCGCTTGCGAATGCGGACGACATCACGCGCGTCGAAACGGCGCAGCGGATCGTCGACGCGGCCCGCGGAGCGTTCGGCGATGTGCACGTGCTCGTCAACAACGCGGGCATCTGCCGCGACAAGATGTTCACGAGCATGACCGAAACCGACTGGGACGACGTGATGCGCGTGCATCTGCGTGGCCACTTCTGCCTGTCGAGCGTGCTGGCGCGTGTGTGGCGCGATGCCGCGAAGGCCGGCCACGCGGTCGACGCGCGGATCGTCAACACGAGTTCGGGCGCCGGCCTGCAAGGCTCGATCGGCCAGTCGAACTACGGCGCGGCGAAGGCCGGCATTGCCGCGCTCACGCTGATGCAGGCGGCCGAGTTGCAGCGCTACGGCGTGCGCGTGAACGCGCTCGCGCCGGCCGCGCGCACGTCGATGACCGAAGGCGTGTTCGCCGACATGATGAAGAAGCCCGAGGACGGCGGCTTCGACTATTTCGACCCGGCCAACGTCGCGCCGCTCGTCGTGTGGCTCGGCAGCGCGCTGTCGGCCGACGTGACGGGCCAGGTGTTCGAGGTCGCGGGCGGGATGATCGCGGTCGCGGAAGGCTGGCGCACGGGCCCGAGCGTCGACCGCGGCGCGCGCTGGGCGGCGGCCGAGGTCGGTCCGGCGGTCGCGCGGCTGCTCGCCGACGCGCGGCCCGCGCAGCGCGTGTACGGGAGCTGAGCATGGATCTGGCGCTCACCGACGAACAGGCGATGATCCGCGACGCGGCCGCCGACGTGCTCGCCGAACGCAGCGCGTCCGCCGACGTGCGCCGCGCACTCGAGCAATCGGCCGGCCGCGACGATGCGCTGTGGGCTGCATTGGCGGGCGAACTCGGCTGGAACGCGCTCGCGCTGCCGGAGGCCGCGGGCGGCCTCGGGCTCGGCGTGGTCGAGCAGGCGGTGCTGATGGAACAGCTGGGCCGGCGCATTGCGTGCGTGCCGTATTTTTCGACCGCGTGCCTCGCGGCGACCGCGCTGGGCGGCTGCGACACGTCGCTGGCGACCGGCTGGCTCGCGAAGATCGCCGAAGGCGCGTGCAGCGCGACGCTGGCGCTGCCGTTCGACTGGCTTTTCGGCGAGCCGGGTGGCGCGCGGGTCGGCGGGCCATATGGCCGGCCGGGTGCCAATGCGTTCGGCGCATCTTTCGGCGACTCGTTCGACGAACCGGCCAGTGCGCGATCGCTTCCGTTCATCGCGGAAGAAACCGCGGCCGGCTTCGCATTGTCCGGCGTCGCAGCACAAGTGCTCGACGGTGCGCGCGCCGACCTGCTGCTGGTTCCGGCGCGGATCGCGAACGAAGGGCAGTCGGTCGGCCTGTTCGCGATCGACATGACCACCGGCGCGGCCGGCGTTGCGGTGACGCCGCTCGACACGCTCGACGCGACGAGGCCGCTCGCACGAATTGCGCTCGACGACGTGCGCGTGAGCCGCGACGCGCTGATTGCAGGCCGCGACGCGGCGCAGGTGCTCGAACGCGCCGCATGGTTCGCGGCGCTCGCGCTGGCCGCCGAACAACTCGGCGGCGCACAGCAATGCCTCGACCTGACGCTCGACTACACGAGCCAGCGCGTGCAGTTCGGCCGCGCGATCGCGTCGTTCCAGGCCGTCAAGCACCGTTGCGCGCAGATGATGGTGCTGATCGAATCGGCGCGCTCGGCCGTGCTCGGCGCCGCGCACGCATGGGACGCGGAAGCCGGCAGCGTGGCGCCGGGCAACGCATTGCGTGCCGACATCGCCGCGGCGAAATCCGCCGCGAACGACGCGTACGCGTTCTGCGCCCAGGAAGCGATCCAGTTGCACGGCGGCGTCGGCTTTACGTGGGAATACGACCCGCATCTCTACTTCAAGCGCGCGCAGGCGTCGGGCGCGCAGTTCGGCAGCACGCCGCAACTGCTCGAATGGATCGCATGCCATGCGATCGAAGGCGGCGCATCGCAGCGTGGCGAAGCGTTCGAGCCACCGGCTGCAGCCGCATCCCGTCCGTCCGCCGCACGCGCAGGAGCCCTTCAATGAACAGCGAGACGCGCGAACAGCAATTGCGGCACGAAGTGGCCGACTGGGTGCAGTCGCACCTGACCGGCGAATTCGCGTGCCTGAAATACCGCGGCGGCCCCGGCGACGAGGAAGCGTTTCCCGACCTGCGCAAGGCATGGGAGCGGGAACTCGCGCAAGGAGGCTGGACCGGCCTCGGGTGGCCGACCGCCGCCGGCGGGCGCGGCTTCACGGTGGCCGAACAGGTGATCTTCCACGAGGAATACGCGCGCGCCGGAGGCCCGGGAAGGATGGGCCACATCGGCGAAGGGCTGCTCGGGCCGACGCTCGTCGCCTGCGGCACCGACGACCAGCGCGCGCGCTTCCTGCCCGGCATTCTTGCCGGCACGCAGTTCTGGTGCCAGGGCTATTCGGAGCCGGGCGCGGGTTCCGACCTGGCCAACGTGCGCACGCGTGCCGAACAGGATGCGGACGGTACGTGGCGCGTCCACGGCCAGAAGGTCTGGACGTCGCTCGCACACGATTCCGACTGGATCTTCGTGCTTGCGCGCACCGATCCCGCGTCGAAGGGCAACAAGGGGCTGTCGTTCCTGCTGATGCCGCTCGACCAGCCGGGCATCGAGATCCGGCCGATCAGGCAGCTCAACGGCGGCGCGGAATTCAACGAGGTGTTCTTCGACGGCGCGCGCGCGGAAGCACGCGACCTCGTCGGCGCGCCCGGCGACGGCTGGCGGATCGCGATGACGCTGCTCGGCTTCGAACGCGGGATGTCGACGCTCGGCCAGCAGATGCAGTTCGTCCGCGAACTCGAATGGGTGATCGACGCCGCGCGCGAATCGGGCGCGGACCGCGACCCCGTGCTGCGGCAGCGGATCGGCCGCGCGTGGGCCGGGCTGCGCGTGATGCGCTACAACGCGCTGCGCATGCTGTCCGGCGCCGACGACGCCGATGGCGGTGCCACCGCGCCGCTGCGCCGCGAGGCACTGATCTACAAGTATTTCTGGTCGAACTGGCACCGCGACCTCGGCCAGCTTGCGATGGATGCGCTCGGGCCCCGCGCGAACGTGATCGATCCGGCCGACGAAAAGCTCACCCATCTGCAGCGCGTATTCCTGTTCTCCCGTGCGGACACGATCTACGCGGGTACCAACGAAATCCAGCTCAACATCATGGCCGAGCGCGGGCTCGGCATGCCCAGGGAACCACGAGGCACCGCATGACCGAATCCCAGATCCAGAAAGCGCCGGCCTACGTGCCGGGCCACCAGCTGCTCGCAGGCAAATCGGTGCTGATCACGGCCGCCGCCGGCGCCGGCATCGGCTTCGCGGCCGCGCGCCGCTGCGCGGAGGAAGGCTGCCGCGCGCTGTTCATCTCCGACATCCACGAAAAGCGCCTCGAACAGGCGGTTCAGACGCTGCGTGCCGAAACGGGGCTGCAACAGGTCTATGGCCGCCTGTGCAACGTCGCGGTGGAGGCCGACGTGCAGGCGCTGGTCGCGGAGGCCCAGGACAAGCTCGACGGCGTCGACGTGCTGATCAACAACGCGGGGCTCGGCGGGTCGACCCGCATCGTCGATATGGACGATGCCGAATGGTCGCGGGTGATCGACATTAGCCTCACCGGGACGTTCCGGATGATGCGCGCGATGCTGCCGCACATGCAGGCCCGCGGCCGCGGCGCGATCGTCAACAACGCATCGGTGCTCGGCTGGCGCGCGCAGGCGGAACAGGCGCACTACGCGGCGGCGAAGGCGGGCGTGATGGCGCTCACGCGCTGCGCGGCGCTCGAGGCGTCGCCCTACGGCGTGCGCATCAACGCGGTCGCGCCGAGCATCGCGATGCACGATTTTCTGAAGAAGTCGGCCCCGGCCGACCTGCTGAATCAACTGGCGTCGCGCGAAGCCTTCGGGCGCGCCGCCGAAGTCTGGGAGGTCGCGAACGTGATGGTGTTCCTTGCAAGCGATTACGCGTCGTACATGACGGGCGAAGTGCTGTCGGTCAGCAGCCAGCACGCATGATGAGCACGACCCTCGACCCCGTGCGCGCGACGCCCCGCGTGTTCGCGCATCCCGGCGAACTCGCGGCGGCCGTCGGCGACACGCTCGGCGCGAGCGCGTGGCTCGCGATCGACCAGATCCGCATCGACGGCTTCGCCGACGCGACCGGCGATCACCAGTGGGTGCACGTCGACCCGGTGCGCGCGAAGGACGGCCCGTTCGGCGCGTGCATCGCGCACGGCTACCTGACGCTGTCGCTCGTCAATCATTTCCTGCCGCAGATCGTGCGCATCGACGGCGCGCGGCTCGGCGTCAACTACGGCTGCGACAGGATCCGTTTCCCCGCGCCGGTGAAGGTCGGCGCGCGCGTGCGCGGCGTCGGCGAGCTGCTGCGCGTCGAGCCGCTCGACGGCGGCGTGCAGGCATGGATTCGCGTGACCGTCGAGATCGAAGGCGAAGCGAAACCCGGCTGCGTGGCCGACACGATCAGCCGTTACTACTTCTAGATTCAGAGAACCAGCCCATGGAAGACGCAGTCATCGTTTCCGTCGCACGCACGCCGATCGGCAAGGCGTTTCGCGGCATGTTCAACGACACCGAGGCGCCCGCGCTGGGCGGCCACGTGGTGCGCACCGCGCTCGAGCGCGCGGGCGTCGCGCCGGCCGACGTCGACGACGTGCTGATCGGCTGCGCCGCGCAGCAGGGCACGCAGGGCTACAACATCGGCCGCCTGTCGGCGGCGGCGGCCGGGCTGCCGGCGTCGGTGCCCGGCATGGCGATCGACCGCATGTGCTCGTCGGGCCTGATGTCGATCGCGAGCGCCGCGCGCAGCATCGGCGCGGGCGATGCGCGGATCGTCGTCGCGGGCGGCGTCGAGTCGATCTCGCTTACGCAGAACAAGCACAAGAACGCGTATCGCGCGCGTTCGCAGGCCGTGCTCGACCACCAGCCGGCCGCCTACATGGCGATGATGGAGACGGCCGAGATCGTGTCGCGCCGCTACGGGATCTCGCGTGCGGCGCAGGACGAATTCGCGCTGCAGAGCCACCAGCGCACGGCCGACGCCCAGGCGGCCGGCCGCTTCGATGCGGAAATCGCGCCGCTCGACGTGCGGCGCGCGCTGTTCGACAAGGAAGGCAACCCGGCCGGCCACGAGGATCTGCGTGCGGCGCGCGACGAAGGCGTGCGCGCCGACACGACGGCCGAGCGGCTCGCGGGGCTGAAGCCGTCGTGGAGCGGCGGCAAGGTCGTGGAGCAGGGCGAGTTCGTGACGGCCGGCAATGCGTCGCAGCTGTCGGACGGCGCGGCGGCCGTGGTCGTGATGTCGCGCAGCGAGGCGCTACGCCGCGGGCTGACGCCGCTCGGCGCGTTCCGCGGCCTCGCGGTGGCCGGCTGCGAACCCGACGAGATGGGCATCGGCCCGGTGTTCGCGATTCCGAAGCTGCTGGCGCGCTTCGGCATGACCGTCGGCGACATCGGGCTGTGGGAGCTGAACGAGGCGTTCGCGTGCCAGGCGCTGTACTGCCGCGACACGCTCGGCATTCCCGACGACCGGCTGAACGTCGACGGCGGTGCGATCGCGCTCGGCCATCCGTTCGGGATGTCGGGTACGCGGATGACGATGCACGCACTGCTCGAAGGCGCGCGGCGCGGCATACGGCACGCGGTCGTGACGATGTGCATCGGCGGCGGGATGGGTGCCGCCGCGCTGTTCGAGGTCGGCGCATAGCGCACGTAGCGCACGTAGCGGACATAGCGGTACGCGGATGGGCCGCGCCGCACACGCGGCGAACCATTCACGAACGACGATTCGAGGCCGCGGCCATGACCGGCGGCCCGGAGACTTGCAGGCGACGGTCGTCGGCGCGCACGCGCCAACGGCCGTCGAACGCAGAAACAGGAGACAAGCCATGAAACGAACCTTGCCCGGACTCGCGATGTCGGCGCTCGTGCTCGGCGCCGCGCTGTTCGCGTTTTCGCCGCGCCCGCTGCCGGCGTTCCCGGTCACCGCGATCCATGCGGACCGGCTGCAGATCAACGGGCTCGCCCGGGCCGGCGCGCGCATCGTCGCGGTCGGCGAACGCGGCGTGATCTTGCTGAGCGACGACTCGGGCGCCCGCTGGCGGCCGGCGTCGGTCACGCCCGACCAGGCATCGACGCTCACGCAGGTGCGTTTCATCACGCCGACGCTCGGGATCGCGGTCGGCCACGACGGCCGGATCGTCCGCAGCGACGACGCCGGCATGCACTGGCGTGAAGTGCACATCGACCATGCGCATTCCGATCCGCTGCTGTCCGTGTGGGGCGCGGCGGGCGGCCCGCTGTTCGCGGCCGGCAGCTTCGGCCAGCTGCTGCGCTCGGACGACGCGGGCCTCACGTGGCAGCCGCTGAAGACGCCGGCCGGCGACCGTCACCTCAACGCGATCGTCGGCGACGGCCACGGCAACCTGCTGGTCGCGGGCGAGAGCGGCACGCTGCTGCGCTCGACCGACAACGGCGCCACGTGGGACAAGCTGCCGTCGCCGTACGCCGGTTCGTTGTTCGGCGCGCTGATGCTCGCGAACGGCGACTGGGTCGCATACGGGATGCGCGGCAACGTGGTGCGCAGCACCGATCGCGGCGCGACCTGGACGCATGTGGACAGCCACGTGCCGGTGTCGTACTTCGGCGCGACCCAGCTCGCCGACGGCGAACTCGTGCTGGTGGGCCAGGGCGGCGCGATCGTCGCGTCGCGCGACGGCGGGCTGACCTTCGACGTGCGCAAGCTCGGCGGCGTGCAGAGCCTCGCGGCCGTGCTCGACATGGGCCACGGCGCGCTGCTGCTCGGCGGCGAGGCCGGCGTCGCGCCGCTGGCCGGCGCGCCTGCGTCGACGCCGTCGCCGTCCTGACGCCGGCCGCCCGCACCGCCAGCTTCCGTTCGTTTCGCATCGTCCGTCCCGACCCGAGAATTCCATGAACGACCTGTCACGTCCTCCTGAAGCCGTTTCCGCGTCGCGTCTCGCCGCGTTCGTCGAGCGCTGCGCCGACACGATCATCCGCCGGCGCAAGCTGCTGATGCTGCTGTGTGTCGCGGTGACGCTCGCGCTCGGCTTGTCGGCCACGCGCCTGAAGCTCGATCCGGGCTTCAACAAGATGATCCCGATGCAGCACCCGTACATGCAGGTGTTCGAGCGCTATGCGGGTGCGTTCCCCGGCGCGAACACGATCCTCGTGAGCCTGCGCTGGAAGGGCGACGGCGACATCTACAACCAGACGTTCATGGACGCACTGCGCCACGCGACCGACGACGTCTTCTTCATCCCCGGCGTGAACCGCTCGCGCGTGTTCTCGCTGTTCACGCCGAACGTCCACTACACGGAAGTGACCGAGGCCGGCTTTCGCGGCGACGTGGTCGTGCCCGGCCAGTTCTCGAGCGCGAACCCGGACGATCTCGCGAAGGTGCGCCGCAACGTCGCGCGTTCGGGGCAGATCGGCCGCCTCGTCGGCAACGACCTGAAATCGGCGCTGATCCGCGCGGAACTGCGCGAGACCGACCCGGCCACCGGCAAGCGGCTCGACTACAGCGCGGTCGCGCGCCAGCTCGAGGACATCCGCGCGCGTTATGCGAAGCAGGGCATCGACGTGAACATCATCGGTTTCGCGAAGCTGGTGGGCGACGTCGAGAACGGGATCGCGGGCGTGATGGCGTTCTTCGCGCTCGCATTCCTCGTGACGGCCGCGCTGCTGTTTGCCTACACGCGCTCGCTGAAGACCACCGTGCTGGCGCTCGTCGTCGCGCTGCTGCCGGTCGTGTGGCTGCTCGGCGCGCTGCCGCTGCTCGGGCTCGGCATCGACCCGATGTCGATCCTCGTGCCGTTCCTGATCTTCTCGATCGGCGTGTCGCACGCGGTGCAGATGACCAACGCGTGGAAGCAGGCGCTGGTGCGCGGCGCGTCGCCGGCCGACGCCGCGCGTGACGCGTTCCGCAAGCTGTTCGTGCCGGGCACGGTCGCGCTGCTGACCAACGCGCTCGGCTTCATGGTCATCATGCGGATCAGGATCGACATCGTGCGCGAGCTCGGCATTACCGCGTGCCTCGGCGTGCTGCTGATGATCGTCACCAACAAGGTGTTCCTGCCGATCCTGCTGTCGTACACGCGCCTCGAACGCGGCACACTGGCGCGCGCGCAGCGCACGGCGGCGGCCGGCGGGAGCGGAAGATGGTCGCGCTTCGCGGTATTCGCGCGGCCGGCGCCCGCGCTCGGCGTGTTCGCGGTGGCGCTGGCGCTGCTCGCGTACGGCACGCTCGAGTCGCGCAAGCTGGAGATCGGCGACATCGGCACCGGCGCGCCGGAGCTGCGCGCGAACTCGCGCTACAACATCGACAACGCGGCGATCACGCACCAGTACAACATCGGCGTGGACGTGCTCTCGGTGATCGTCGAGACGACCGGCTTCGACGACGCGTGCCTGCATTACCCGGTGATGAGCGCGATCGAGCAGTTCGAGATGAACATGCGCGGCGTGGCCGGCGTGCAGTCGGTGACGAGCGTGTCGTCGCAGGGCAAGGTGTTCATCGCCGCGTTCAACGAAGGCAACCCGCGCTGGGCCGCGTTGCCGCGCTCGAGCGACGGGCTCACGCAAGGCTCCAACGCGTTCGACCCCGACAACGGGATGAACACCGCGAACTGCAAGGCGATCCAGGTCCTGATCTACACGAAGAACCACGAAGGCACGACCATCGCGCACATCGTCGACGAGATCAGGCGTTTCGCGGCCGAGAACCCGACGCCGAACGTCGCGTTCCGGCTCGCGGGCGGCAACGTCGGCGTGATGGCGGCGACCAACGAGGCGGTCGGCGACGCGGAGATCGCGATGCTGCTGTCGATCTTCGGCGCGATCGCGCTGCTCTGCGCGGTCACGTTCCGCTCGTGGCGCGCGGTGCTGTGCATCATCGTGCCGCTCACGCTCGTGTCGATCCTGTGCAATGCGGTGATGGCGCTTCTCGGCATCGGGCTGAAGGTCGCGACGCTGCCGGTGATCACGCTCGGCGTGGGCGTGGGCGTCGACTACGGGATCTACCTGTACGAACGCTTGCAGCACGACCTCCGCCCCGGCGCGACGCTGCCGGACGCGTTCGCCGACGCGATGCGCCAGCGCGGCACGGCCGCGCTGTTCACGGCCGTCACGATGTTCATCGGCGTCGGCACGTGGGCGTTTTCCGCGCTGAAGTTCCAGGTCGACATGGGCGTGCTGCTCGCGTTCATGTTCCTCGTGAACCTGTTCGGCGCCGTGTTCCTGCTGCCCGCGCTCGCCGCGTGGCTCGGCGTCGAACGTGCCGAGCGCCGCGTGCAGCACGCGCATGCGGAGCCGTCGCCGGCGGCTCCGGCAACGCTGAAACCGTCGCCCGCGCTCGAACCCGGCAACCCGATGCGCTGACCGGCGCCCCCATTTCCCCCTGCGCGCGGCCGGCCGCCGCGCGTTGTCCACAAGAGGAGTCAACCCACATGTCCGCACGCCCTTACAAGATCGAAGCCCAGCCGCTCGCGCAGCGCTATGCGCGCGGCTGGCACTGCCTCGGGCTCGCCCGCGACTACAAGGACGGCAAGCCGCACACGCTGAACGCCTTCGGCCGCAAGCTCGCCGTGTTCGCCGATTCGACCGGCAAGGTCAACGTCGTCGACGCGTACTGCCCGCACATGGGCGCCGACCTGAGCCTCGGCACGGTGCAGGGCGACAACCTCGTGTGCCCGTTCCACGGCTGGGCGTGGAGCGGCGAAGGCCAGTGCGCATCGATTCCGTACTGCAAGCGAATCCCGCCGAAGGCGCGCATCGGCGCATGGCCGACCTGCGAGGAAAACAACCTGCTGTTCGTATGGAACGACCCGGAAGGCAACGCACCGCCGCCCGAAGTCGCGATACCGCGCCTCGACGTGTGCTTCTCCGACGAATGGTCGGGCTGGGTCGTCGACAAGATGGTGATCCAGGCCAACTGCCGCGAACTGGTCGACAACATCTCGGACGTCGCGCACTTCGCGACCGTGCACCGCGCGCCGATCGACTATTTCGCGAACCTGTTCGAGGACCACAAGGCGACGCAGCTGATGGTCGGCCGCAGCGAGAAGCTCGGCGGCGACGCCCTGACCGCGCTGTCGACGTATTTCGGGCCGGCCGTGCACATCACGCAGATGACGGGGCAGAGCGGCGGGCAGCCGATCCACTCGGTGCTGCTGAACTGCCACGTCCCGATCGACATGAACAGCTTCGAGCTGCGCTACGGCGTGATCGTGAAGAAGGTGGCCGGGCTGTCCGACGAGCAGAACACGGAGATCGCGAACGCGTACGTGAAGGAAGCGCAGCGCGCGTTCTACGAGGACGTCGACATCTGGCACAGCAAGACGCGGATCGACAACCCGCTGCTGTGCGAGGGCGACGGGCCGCTGTACCAGATGCGCGACTGGTATTCGCAGTTCTACCTGGACGTGGCGGACGTGCGGCCGACGAGCGTCGCGCGCAAGGCGTTCGAGATGCGGATTCGCGAAGGCGATGCACCGCCGGCGCTGCATCACGTGTTCGAGCCGCGGTAAGAACCGGCGGGCCGTCCGCCGGCCGGAAAGCGGGGGCGCATCGAAATGCGTCCCGTCGGCCGGCAACACCCGCCACGCAAGGCGCACGCGGCGGGTGTGCTTGTGCGCCGCATCAAAATGACTTGACGAAACGGCCGCTACCGCGTAGTGTCCATGGCCGAAGTGTTCAAGAAGTTCGATTGCTCATCATTGGCCGCACTCCGTGCGGCGGTCGTTGGTCTCTCCCTCTTTTGAGTCTTTCTGTGCCCGTTGCGGGCGCATGTTCAATTATTCGTATTAAGGAAGTATTTGTGGATACCGGTACCGTCAAGTGGTTCAACGAAACCAAGGGCTTTGGTTTCATCTCCCCGGACAACGGCGGCGACGATCTGTTCGCCCATTTCTCTGAAATTCGCGGCACGGGCTTCAAGACCCTGGCCGAAGGCCAGAAGGTCAGCTTCGAAGTGAAGCGCGGCCCGAAGGGTCTGCAAGCGTCGAACATCACGCCGCAGTAAGCCGCATCGGCAGCGGCCGCCAAACGGTGGCCGCCGTCGGACGGATTGGCGCGCACGGCGCCGCTTCGGCGGCAGCCGGCGCGTTTCCGATGCGCACGACCGATGCATCGCGACATTCACGATGCATCGGTCGTGTCGCCTCCCTCATCGCATGCCTGTACGGCGTGCGACGCAACGCCCTCGCGAAGCGCCCGCCGCTTCGCCAGCGCATCACCGCTTCAACGCATCAACCCGAGCAGACCGCCGCCATGCCTTGCCGGCGCGGTCCCGACTTGCGCGGCGCCGTATGCGCCGCCGCCACCGACCGCCTGAACGCCGCAACGCGCCGGGCTCCGATCGCAAGACAGGCCCATGGCCCGTCTGAACGAACCGATCCCCGGCAGCCTGCCGGCCGCCGTCCCGTTGCGGGACACGGCGCCGGGCAGATCGCCGCGGCTGCGGTCAATTACCTTGTCTGGAGGAATTGGTTTGGCAAAAGAAGAACTGCTGGAACTGGACGGAATCGTCGACGAAGTGCTGCCGGACAGCAAATACCGTGTCACGCTGGAAAACGGCGTCGTGGTGGGCGCATACGCGTCCGGCCGCATGCGCAAGAACCACATCCGCATTCTCGCGGGCGACCGCGTGACGCTGGAACTGTCGGTCTATGACCTCACCAAGGGCCGCATCAACTTCCGGCACAAGGACGCGAATTCGCCGCGTCCGCAGCGCACCGGCGGGCCGCGTCGTTAAGCGGCAACGATCGGCGCGCAACCGCGTGCCGATCGAATCCCGTCCGGCCTCCACGGCCGGACGAACCGGATGAACGGCCCGTTGCTTGCCGTTTACCGGCCGCCGGCGGCGTCGTCATGCCGCAGCGGGCCACATCGCCTTCACCGGCCGCCGCGCGTGCGCCAACGCTCAGGCAGCCGCGTCCCGCAGGAAATCCTCGATGACCATCGCGAAATACGGCGGGCACTCCTGCATCGGGTAATGCCCGCTATTCGGTATCGTCGCGACCCGCGCGTTCGGGTGCCACGCGAGGAACGTCGCCTGCATCGCCGCTTCGTCGAGCCCCGGATCCTTGTCGCCGACGATCACCAGGAAGCGCGTCTCGAGCCCGCGGATATCGTCGACGAAATCCGTTCCGGTCAGCATGTCGAGATACGCGAGCCGGCAGGCCGGCGCCACGCGCTCGCGGTTCTGCCGCAGCTTCAGGTCGGCCCAGCGCGCCGACAATCCACCCGTCACGAATCGCATGAGCCGGCGAAACGCATCGTCATCGACGGCCGTGCTCGCGAAGAACGCGCGTGCGTCGTCGTTCAGGCGGTTGCCGGCGGCCGACACCGGGCACACGGCGATCGCGCTCTTGATGCGGGAGGGCGCATCGGCGGCGAGCCGTTGTGTCGCCATGCCCGTCATCGAATGGCCGATCACGTGAAAGCGCGGCCAGCCGAGACGATCCGCGAGCGCGAGGCAGTCGGCCGAGATCTCGTCGACGGTACAGGTGCCGCGCAGGTGGATGGATTCGCCGTAGCCGCGCAGGTCGACGAACACGTACGTGAATGTCGATTCGTCGAGATACGGGAGCAGCGCTACGTAGTTCGTATGGTCGCCGAGCCAGTCGTGCAGGACCATCACGCATTCGGGGCCGGTACCGTGCCGCAGGTAGCCGAGGCCGTCGTGGTCGGCGTTCGGGCGGGAGGCGAGGGTGTCGATACGGTTCATTTCAAGGCGTTTCCTTTTGGTGGGTGAACCAAAACGAAACGCCCTCCCGGCGGACCGGGAGGGCGTCTTGAAAGTGCGTCGATCGTATCGGGCCGACCGGCGAAAGTCAACGTTCGATGCACCGTCCCGCCCGATACGTCGATGCGGCGCGCATTGGCCGTTGTCGTCCGACAGCCGCAACGCGATCGTCAGCCCGATATCGGGACGCGGAAAACCGCGCCGGCCGGCGGCTGACCGCACGCGCGGCGACGCGATTCGCGTGCGGCTCGCGTATGGCTTTACGTGCGGGGCGGCGCGGTCGTACACTCGTCGGCAATTCGCTGCCCGCGCCGCGCGTGCGGCTTTCAATCCCTTCAGCGTCTTTCAGCGGGCCAACGGCCGTGCCAGCCGGACTTTCGTCGCGCGACGCCAGGAGGCGCCATGAGTGCAGACGCAGCCCCCGCATCCCCGTCGGTTCAGGACCGCATCCGGCACGTGTTCGTGCTGATGCTCGAGAACCGCTCCTTCGATCACCTGTTCGCGCTGTCGGGCTACCCCGGCATCGTCGCCGCGTCGCCGGGCAACAGCAACGCGTATGGCGGCGCGGTCTATCCGTTCGGCGGCGGCGCGCCCGACCGGATGCCGACCGATCCGTGCCACGAATTCACCGACGTGCTCGAGCAGCTCTGCGGCGCGGGCGTGCCGTTCGTGAAAGGGCAGGCCTATCCGCCGGTCCGCAATACCGGATTCGTGTCGAACTACGCGACGTCGCGTTCCGAAGGCAAGCCGCCGCAGCCGGCCGACGCGGGCAAGATCATGCAGGGCGTCGACATCGCGACGCAGGCGCCGTCGCTGCACGCACTCGCGAACGCGTTCGTGCTGTGCGACGCGTGGCATGCGTCGATGCCCGGGCCGACCTGGCCGAATCGCTTTTTCCTGCACGGTGCGTCGTCGGCCGGGCTCGATCATTCGCCGACGAGAGAAGAAATGGCCGGATGGGACGCGTTCGACGGTTTCCCGTATCCGAAGGGTTCGATCTTCGCCGCGCTCGGCGACGACAACTGGCGCATCTACCAGGACCAGACGGGCAATCCGCTCGGCCACGTGCCGCAGGTGGCGTCGCTGAAGGGCATCAGCTTCTTCGACATCGACGACCTCGCGCATTTCGAGGCTGATCTCGCAGCGGGCTATACGGCGCGCTATACGTTCATCGAGCCCGGTTACGGCGACATCGTGCACGGCACCTACCAGAACGGCAGCTCGCAGCATCCGATGGACGGCCTCGCCGGCGGCGACCAGCTCGTCGCGCGCGTGTACAACGCGATCCGCAATTCGCCGGTGTGGAACAGCAGCCTGCTCGTGATCTGCTACGACGAGCACGGCGGCTTCTACGATTCGGTCGGGCCGGGCGCTGCGCCGCCGCCGAACGATGGCGCGGCAGCGACGCTGAACGCGAGCGGCTTCGGGTTCGACGTGTACGGCGTGCGGGTGCCGGCGATCGTGATTTCGCCGTGGGTCGCGGCCGGGCGGGTCGACCATACGGTGTACGACCATGCGTCGGTCGCCGCGACGCTCGAGCGGCTGTTCGGCCTGGCGCCGCTGACCGACCGCGATCGTCTCGCGAACGACCTGCTGGCGCTCGTGACGACTACGTGCCGGACGGATTGTCCGCAAAGGATCGGAACATGAGTACGACACCGGACCCGCGCGATGCGCTGCCCGTGCGCGACGGCACGAGCCTGATCGCGTACCTGCACATCCTGAAGAAAGCGCATGCGGCGCTGGTCGGCCATGACAAGGCCCATCAGCGCTTCAGCGAGATCGTGACGCGAGGGCAGGCGCGGCAATACATCGAGGAACTGATGCCGTCGCTGCTGCGGGCGCGCGAAGCGCGTCGGCAGCGCAGGCACGGCGGGAAGCATCGGTGATGCGGCGAGCGGCACCGATACCGAAGGCGTGAGCGCGCACAGCAGCGACGCGACGGTGAAGGGGGCCGTGCCCGCGATGAAGGTGCGGCGCCGGCCGTGCAAATCGGCGAGCCGCCGGCCCGTCGGCAGCAGTGCCGCGCAAGCGAGGTTGTCGTTGCCGACGACCCGTTGCACTGCGCCGACGCCAGCGTTCGCTTACGCCGCCACCTCCCGCGCCCGCACCATCGTCAGCGCCGCATCCTCGATCATGTCCTCCTGCCCGCCGACGAGCCGCTGCCGGCCCAGTTCGACGAGGATGTCGCGTGCGGGAATCCCGTACTTCGCTTCCGCGCGCTTCGCGAACAGCAGGAACGACGAGTAGACGCCCGCATAGCCGAGCGTCAGCGCATCGCGGTCGAGGCGGATCGGCGAATCCATGATCGGCACGACGAGATCCTCGGCGACGTCCGAGATTGCGAACACGTCGACGCCCGTCTCGATCCCCATCCGGTCGCACACCGCGACGAACACTTCCATCGGCGTGTTGCCCGCGCCGGCGCCGAGGCCGGCCGCGGCCGCATCGATCCGGTTCGCACCGGCCGCCACGGCCGCGACCGAGTTCGCGACTCCCATCGCGAGGTTGTGATGGCCGTGGAAGCCCAGCTCCGTCTCCGGCTTCAGCGCGTCGCGCACCTGGCCGATCCGCGCGGTCACGTCGTCGGGCAGCATGTGGCCGGCCGAATCGGTGATGTAGATGCAGTTCGCGCCGTACGATTCCATCAGCTTCGCCTGCACGACAAGCTGCGCCGGCGACGACATGTGCGCCATCATCAGGAAGCCGACCGTATCGAGGCCGAGCTTGCGCGCGAGGCCGATGTGCTGTTCCGACACGTCCGCTTCGGTGCAGTGCGTCGCGACGCGGATCGTGCCGACGCCGAGTTCGTGCGCCATGCGCAGATGCTCGACGGTGCCGATGCCGGGCAGCAGCAGCGCCGACACCTTCGCCTGCTTCAGCTCCGGGATCACGGCGCCCAGGTACGCCTCGTCGGTGTGCGCGGGGAAACCGTAGTTGACCGAGGCGCCGCCGAGCCCGTCGCCGTGCGTGACCTCGATCAGCGGCACGCCGGCCGCGTCGAGCCCGCGCGCGATATTGCGCATCTGGTCGAGCGTGATCTGGTGGCGCTTCGGGTGCATCCCGTCGCGCAGCGACATGTCGTGGACGGTGATCTTCTTGCCTGCAAGTGACATCGTGTGACTCCTCGACTCAAGCGGTGGCGGCCGTCGCGGCCAGCATCTGTTCGGCGAAACGCTCGGCCGTGGCGGCCGCGGCGGCGGTCATGATGTCGAGGTTGCCCGCGTACTTCGGCAGGTAGTCGCCGAGCCCTTCGACCTCCATGAACACCGACACGCGATTGCCGTCGAACACCGGGCCGTTCTTCAGCGTATAGCCGGGCACGTAGCGTTGCACTTCCTTGACCATCGCATGCACGGACGCGGTGATCGCGTCGACGTCGGGCGGGCCGTCGGTCAGGCAGTGGATCGTGTCGCGCATGATCAGCGGCGGCTCGGCCGGGTTGATCACGATGATCGCCTTGCCCTTGCGGGCGCCGCCGACCTGTTCGATCGCGCCGGACGTCGTGCGCGTGAATTCGTCGATGTTCTTGCGCGTGCCGGGGCCGACCGAGCGCGACGATACCGTCGCGACGATCTCGCCGTATGCGACCGGCTGCACGCGCGACACCGCGTACACCATCGGGATCGTCGCCTGGCCGCCGCACGTGACCATGTTCACGTTCATCTGCGCGCTGTCGAGATGCGCGTCGAGGTTCACGGGCGGCACGCAGTACGGCCCGATCGCGGCGGGCGTCAGGTCGATCATCTTCACGCCGAGCGCGGTGAGCTTGTCGGAGTTGTCGCGGTGCACGTAGGCCGACGTCGCGTCGAACGCGATGCGGATCTCGTCGGCGGCGACGTGCGGCAGCAGCCCGTCAACGCCCTTGTCGGTGGTCTTCAGGCCGAATTCGCGGGCGCGCGCGAGGCCGTCGGAGGCCGGATCGATGCCGACCATCCACACGGGTTCGAGCACCGGCGAGCGGCGCAGCTTGACCAACAGGTCGGTGCCGATGTTGCCGGGCCCGATCAGTGCGCATTTGATTTTCTTCATCAGGATGGTTCCTTTAGATAAAGCGGACGTCGCAACTGCCGATGCCGGAGATATGCATCGACAGTGCGTCGCCGGCCGTGACCGGAATCAGTTTCGCCAGCGAGCCGGACAGCACGATCTCGCCGGCGAGCAGCGGTACGTCGTACGCGGCGAGCGTGTTCGCGAGCCACGCGACCGCGTCGGCGGGATGGCCGAGCGCCGCGTCGCCGCGGCCTTGCGCGACGGGCTCGCCGTTCTTCTCGATCGTCATTTCGCACGCGGCGAGATCGAGCGTGCGCGGGTCGACGCGCGTTTCGCCGAGCACGTACACGCCGCACGACGCGTTGTCGGCGACGGTGTCCTCGATGCGGATCGCCCAGTCGCGGATGCGCGAGTCGACGATCTCGAAGCAGGGCGCGACGGCGGCCGTCGCGGCGATCACGTCGGTGCGGTCGATGCCGGGGCCGCGCAGGTCGCGCGCGAGGATGAACGCGATCTCGCCCTCGGCGCGCGGGGCGATCAGCGAATCGGCGGCGATCGCTTCGCCGGCCGCGTAGTGCATGCCCGACAGCAGGATGCCGAAATCGGGCTGGCGCACGTTCAGCATGTCCTGCACGGCCTGGCTCGTCACGCCGATCTTCTTGCCGACGACCGCCTCGCCGTGTTCGACGCGGCGTTCGATGAAGCGCTGCTGGATGCGGTACGCGTCGTCGAGCGACAGGCGGCGCGCCCGGCCCGACAGCGGCGCGACCGGTGCGCGCGCGTGCCATGCGGCGTACAGCTCGTCGCCGAGCGTCGTATGCAGGCGGGAAGACATGAAAGGGCCCTCGAATGGAAATGGCCGCCGTCACGGGCGGCGTGGTGCGCCGGAGCGGGGCTCCGGCGCGTGGGTCACGGGCATGCCGCGTCGGTCGGTCGATCAGTTGCCCGAGCTGCGGATCGCGTCAGGCGAGAAATACGCCTCGTTGAACTGCGGGCTGTTGTCGAGCTTCGGCATCGGGCCTTCGTTCGTCAGGCGGTCGGCCATGTACGCGCCGGAGATCAGGTCGTGGAAGAACACCGCGCTCGGGTAGAACACCTTCGCGTCGTAGGCGTACAGCGACGTCGCGACGTTGGTGCGCCACAGCTGGCCGCGCGCGTCGTAGTTGTCCGCGAGCAGCGATTGCCACGAATCCTCGTCGATGTACAGCACGCGCTTCGCGTACTGGTGACGGTAACCGCTCTTCAGCGTGGCCTGCAGCACCCACACGCGATGCAGCTCGTAGCGGATGTAGCTCGGGTTCTCGTGGCCCTTGGTCAGCAGTTCGCCGTACTTCACCGCGCTGTCCATCACCTTGTAGTTGTTGTACGGCACGTAGATCTCGCGCTTGCCGACGATCTTCCAGTCGTAGCGATCGCCGGGGCCGTTGTACAGGCGGTCGTCGTCGACCGTGCGGAAGCCGCCCGGGCCCTGCGGCTGGTCGTAGCCGTATTCGGGCGCCTGACGCACGCGCCGCGTGCCGGGGTTGTACATCCACGTGCGCGACGAGTTGTCCGCGCCGGCCTTGTCCCAGTTCGTGAAGCCGACGATCAGCGAGCCGCGGTCGGACAGCGGCAGCTCCGTCGCGTTGCGGTAGTACGTGCGGTTGTTCAGGTCGCTCTTCACGTCGTACTTGCCGACGTTGCGCGGCGAGTAGATGTCGTAGCGCACCTTGCCCCACGCGATGTTGCCGTCGGAGTAGACGACCGCCTGGTCGTAGGTGGCCTGCTCGGTACCGATCGACGACGAGAAGCGCTGGTTCCACAGCAATTCGGCGGCGGTCTTCGGGATCGGATAGGGCACCGTCGGCGGCGCGTTCGTGAGGCCGTTCGCGTCGGGCGTCATCGTCGAGTCCGGCGCATAAGTGCGAATGTCTTTGTAGACGGAATCCGGGTAGCGGAAGTCGCGGTGGGTCGGGTAGACGTTGATCTTGAACGTGGCCGGATAGCGCTTGAACATCGCCTTCTGGCCGTCGGTCAGGTGCTCCGCGTACTGCGCCATGTTCTCCGCGGTGATCGTCGCGACCGGCTTCTCGCTTGCGTACGGATCGGGGTAACGGCTGCCGCGCTTGTACTGCACGTCCGGCGGCGTGCCGAGCCACTTGCCCGACCACTCGGGCACGCCGCTGTCCTTGCTCGCGGCGCGCACGGCGCCCATCGGGGTCAACTGGCCGTCGAGCGCCTTCAGGTCGTCCGGCGTGACCTTCGGGTACGACGCCGTCGCGGCGAGTGCGCACGCGGCGATCACCGACGCGCGCAGGAGGGGGAGACGAATTCGCTTCATGACAAATCCTCTTGCTGAGTGACGAGCGGCCGGGCCGCTCAGAAGTGATAGGTCGCCGTGGCCAGCACGTAGTCGCGATCCGCGAGCGGGCGCGTGACCGGGTTCGGCGAGCCGAGGAACTTCGCGTAGACGAGCGACAGCTCCAGGTTGCTCAGGCGCGTGAACGTCACGCCGGCCGTCACGCGGTGGTCGCCCTGGCCCGTCAGCGAGCCGAGCGCGCCGGCGAGCGGCGACGTGCCCGTCAGGTCGTGCGTGTAGGTCAGCGGCACGTCGAGATCCCAGCCGTTGAACACGTTCTTGTAGCTGAGCGTCCACGCGATCTCCATCGCGAGCGCGTTGCGCGAATTCGCGAGCGTGGTCGACCCGCCTTGCTCCGAGATGCTGCCCGCGTGCACGTACGTGAGTTCGCCGATCAGCGACTGCGAATTCGCGAGGAAGCTCGGCCCGATCGAGTAGATGCCGGACAGGTTGGTCTGCAGCACGTTCGCGCGCGTCGACTGCGGGCCCATCGCGGTATTGACGAGCACGGCCGCGCCCTGGCGGTACGACACTTCGCCCGCGACGTTCACGGGGCCGACCTGCGTCGAGAAGCTCGCACCGGTCAGCTTGATGTTGTTGAAGTAGGTCTGCTGGTACTGGAGCGTCGGGAAGTACGTCGTGACGACACTCGGGTTCATGTCGTTGTAGTGCAGGTGATACACGCCCAGCTCCGTGTCGCCGAACACGCGGAAGCGCGCGCCGATCCCCCACTGGTTTCGGGCGCTCGGCTTGTCGTCGGCGCCGCGCGGAATGATCATCCCGCCCGGGCCGATGATGAACTGCGCGCCCGGGCCAACGACGTCCGAATAGCTCCAGTAGGTGCCCGGCGCGGTGAGGCGGTTCTCCTTGAACGCGAACTGGTAGTACGCGAGCAGGCTGAAGTTCGGCGTGATCTGCCATTGCGTCGAGATCTGCGGCACCGGCAGCAGGATGTCCTTCACCTCGGCGCCGGCCATGTACGACTTGGTCGCGTCGGCGGGGCCCTGCGCGCCCGCGATGTTCGGGAAGAACAGGCTTTCGCCCCACGCGACCACTTGATCGCCGACCTTCACGTTCAGGCTCGTCGAGCCGATGTGGAACGTGTTGTACGCATACGCGGCGAGCAGCGTCGTGTGGCCGCCCGACCAGTAGCGCGCATCGCTCGTGAAATTGTTGTACTGGCCCGACTGGTTCACGGTGCCCGGCGCGTCGTTGTAGTTCGGGCGGTGGTACGCCTGGTCGTAGAACGTGTCGGCCCGCACGAACACACCCCAGTCGTCGTGCTTCAGGTTCACTTCGCCGAGCAGGCTGACCTGGTTCTCGATCAGCTTGTTCTTCGCAAAGTTGCGATCGCCGTCGTCGCCGTTGATGTTCGCCGGCGTGAGGAGATTGCCGCTCGGTGCGCGGGTGCGCATGCCGAGGCCGTAACTGAGCGTGAACGTGTAGTCCAGCGTCGTGTCGGCGCCCAGCTCGATCGTGCTGCCGGCGTGCGCGTTGGGAACGGCGCACGTCAGCAGCGCGGCGGCCAGCGTCGACAGCGTGGCGGTTGCCCGCTTGTCGGTACGGCGCGAAATCCGTTGATGCATGGTGTCTCCTCTTGGGGGTATCGACGACGGTCGACTATGTGTTGTCGTGAGAGGCAGAGTAGGGAGATCGCGGTAGCAGGGAATCGTCAAAATGAACTAGATGACTTCCCTAGGACTGGCAACGATCGCGCGATGCCGCGTGCGCGACGCGTGTCATCGCGCGTTGGCCTGTGCCGCCGACAGGAACGCGGGCCGTTCGCCGCCGCCGTCGAGCCGCAGGTTCGCGCCCGACGTGTACGACGCGTCGGGCGACGCGAGAAAGAGGCATGCGGAGGCAACGTCGTCGGGTGTCGCGAGGCGGCCGGCGGGAATCGTCGCGCGGATCGCGTCGAGCGCATCGTCGTCGCCATAGTGGCCTTGGGTGGCCGATTCCGTCTGCACGAGGCTCGGGCTGATCGCACACACGCGCACCCGCGGCGCCCACTCGACCGCGAGCGACGTGACCGCATTGACGAGGCCCGCTTTCGCGGCGCCGTACGCGGCCGTGCCGGGCGACGGCCGTGACGCGCTGACGCTCGCGATGAACAGCATCACGCCGCCTTCGGGCTGCGGCTGCATGATCGCGTTCACGCGCTGCGCGAGCTGCAGCGGCGCGATCAGGTTCAGCCGCACGATCGATTCGGTGAAGCGCGGCGACGCATCGGCCGCAAGCGCGAACGGCGAGCCGCCCGCGTTGTTGACGAGCACGTCGAGGCCGCCGGCCTCCGCGCGGATCGTCGCGAGCATCGCGTCGACCTGCTCGATGTCGCGCAGGTCGGCGGCGACGAATGCCGCCGTGCGGCCGCCGGCCGCGGGCGGCGTGTCGGGCGCGCTGCGTCCGCAGACGAACACGCGCGCCCCCGCCGCGAGAAACCGTTCGGCGATGCGCCGCCCGATGCCCTTGGTGCCGCCCGTCACGAGCACTGTCTTGCCGCTGTAGTCGAATCCGTTCATCGTCTGCCTCCGTTTCGGTGGGCCGATGATAGGAAGAAGCGCGCGCGGCTTCGTAGTCTGAAAGGATGATGCCGGCCGGCGCCGGCGACGCAATCATCGTGGTCAGGCATCCATCGAACGACGAAGGAGACAACCCGCGATGACGATCCCCACGACGCCGCCGGCCGGCATCTTCACCGACGTGCCGGGCGGCCTGCGCCTGCACCATTACGAGGCGGGCGAAGGCCGGCCCGTGGTGTTCATCCACGGCAGCGGCCCGGGCGCCAGCGGTTTCAGCAACTTCAAGCACAACGTGCCCGCGTTCGCGGCGGCCGGCCATCGCGCGATCGTCGTCGACCTGCCGGGCTACGGGCAGTCGTCGAAGCCGTCCGACGTCGCCTATACGCTCGATTTCTTCGTCGGCGCGCTGCATGCGCAACTGGATGCGCTCGGGATCGGGCCGGCCGTGCTGCTCGGCAACTCGCTCGGCGGCGCGATCGCGCTCAAGTACGCGCTCGATTACCCGGACGAAGTCGACGGGCTGATCATGATGGCGCCGGGCGGCGTCGAGGATCGCGACACCTATTTCCGGATGGAAGGCATCCAGCGGATGGTGAAGCTGTTCACCAATCGCCAGATGAATGACGACACGATGCGCGAGCTGCTGACGCTGCTCGTGCACGATCCGGCGATCGTCACCGACGCGCTCGTGGCCGAGCGGATGAAGGTGTGCGTCGAGCAGCCGACCGAAGTGCTCTCGACGATGAGCGTGCCGAACCTGACCGGTGCGCTCGGCGACCTGCGCTGCCCGGTGCTGGGTTTCTGGGGAACGGACGACCGTTTCAATCCGGTCGGCGGCGCGCTGAAGTTCCTCGAACGCTGCCGCGACGCGCGTTTCGTGCTGATGAACCGGTGCGGCCACTGGGTGATGGTGGAACACGCCGACTATTTCAATCGGGAATGCCTCGATTTTCTTGCGGCGCGGAATACGCGATAACGCCGGATGCCCGCGAGGGCCTGCCCCGATGCGGGCGGGCCGTCTGATCACATACATGGAGACGACATGAAGCTCATCGAAGACCTGTTCGACCTGCGCGGCAAGGTGGCCGCGATCACCGGCGGCGCGCGCGGCATCGGCGCGGAGACCGCGCGCACGCTGGCCGCGGCCGGTGCGAGCGTCGCGATTCTCGACGTGCTGTCGCAACCGGCGGAAGCGCTCGTCGAGGAAATCCGCGCGCAGGGCGGCCAGGCCGCGTTCTGGGCGCTCGACGTGACGCAGGAAGCCGACGTGGCACGCGTGTTCGGCGAGATCGTCGCGCGCTTCGGGCGCCTCGACGTGCTCGTGAACAACGCGGGCATCGAAGGCCACAACGTGCCGACGCACGAACTCACGCTCGCGCAATGGCAGCGCGTGCAGGACGTGAACGTGAACGGCGTGTTCCTGTGCACGCGTGCCGCGATTCCGCATATCGACGCGGCCGGCGGCGGGTCGATCGTGAACCTGTCGTCGATGTACGGGATCGTCGGCGGCCCCGACGTGCCCGCGTATCACGCGTCGAAGGCCGCGGTGCGGATGATGGCGAAGGTCGACGCGATGCTGTACGCGGCGAAGAACATCCGCGCGAACTCGGTACACCCCGGCTATATCCGCACGCCGATGCTCGAGGACGCGTTCCGCCAGATGGGGCAGGACCCGGACAACGTGTTCGGCTACCTGCAGACGCACGTGCCGATGGCGAAGATCGGCAGCCCGCGCGACATCGCGGCCGGCATCCTGTATCTAGTGTCGCCGGCCGGCCGTTATGTGACGGGCGCGGAGCTCGTGATCGACGGCGGTTATACCGCGCGCTGACGCGGCGATCGCACCACAAGGGAGACGCGCAGTTGAAAGTGCTCGTGGCAGTGAAACGCGTGGTCGACGCGAACGTGAAGGTCGGCGTGAAATCCGACCGGACGGGCGTCGACATCGCGAACGTGAAGATGTCGATGAACCCGTTCGACGAGATCGCGGTGGAAGAGGCCGTGCGGTTGAAGGAGGCCGGTGTCGTGACCGAAGTGGTCGCGGTGTCGGTCGGCGTCGCGCAGGCGCAGGAAACGCTGCGCACGGCGCTCGCGATCGGCGCGGATCGCGCGATCCTCGTCGAATCGAACGACAGCGTAGAACCGCTGGGTGTCGCGAAGGTGTTGAAGGCGCTGGTCGACAAGGAGCAGCCGTCGCTCGTGATCCTCGGCAAGCAGGCGATCGACGACGATTCGAACCAGACCGGGCAGATGCTGGCCGCGCTGGCGGGTTTGCCGCAGGCGACGTTTGCATCGAAGGTGGTGGTGGCCGACGGGCGTGCGACGGTTGCACGCGAAGTCGACGGCGGCGCGGAAACGCTGTCGCTTCGACTGCCGGCCGTGGTGACCACCGATCTGCGTTTGAACGAGCCGCGCTACGTGACCTTGCCGAACATCATGAAGGCGAAGAAGAAGCCGCTCGAGATTGTGCAGCCCGGCGACCTTGGCGTGGATGTGACGCCGCGTTTGAAAGTGCTCAACGTGAACGAGCCGCCGAAGCGCGCAGCCGGCATGAAGGTGCCGGACGTGCAGACGCTGGTCGCGAAGCTGAAGACCGAAGCCAGGGTGCTGTAACAGGGAACGCAACGAAATGACGATTCTGGTAATTGCGGAACACGACAACGCATCGATCAAGGCCGCGACGCTCAATGCGGTGGCGGCTGCGCAGGCGCTCGGCGCGGCAGGCGGCGGTGACGTGCATGTTCTGGTCGCGGGCCACGACGCGCAAGCGGCGGCCGACGCGGCAGCGAAGATCGCCGGGGTATCGAAGGTGCTGCTGGCCGATGCGCCACAACTCGAAGCGGGCCTCGCGGAAAACGTCGAAGCGACCGCGCTGAACATCGCGAAGGACTATTCGCACATCCTCGCGCCGGCGACTGCATACGGCAAGAACATCGCGCCGCGTATCGCCGCGAAGCTGGACGTCGCGCAGGTCTCCGAGATCACGGCGGTCGTGTCGGTCGACACGTTCGAGCGCCCGATCTACGCGGGCAACGCGATTGCGACGGTGCAGTCGGGCGACCCGGTCAAGGTCATCACGGTGCGTGCGACCGGCTTCGATCCGGTTGCAGCGGAAGGCGGCAGCGCGGTGGTCGAGAAGATCGAGGCGGCGGCAGACACAGGCAAGTCGCGGTTCGTCAGCCGTGAAGTGACGAAGCTGGACCGTCCAGAACTCACGAGCGCAAGCATCATCGTGTCGGGCGGCCGTGGTCTGGGCAGCGGCGAGAACTACACGAAGGTGCTGGAGCCGCTGGCGGACAAGTTGAGCGCAGCGCTCGGCGCCTCGCGCGCGGCAGTCGACGCCGGCTACGTGCCGAACGACTACCAGGTCGGCCAGACCGGCAAGATCGTCGCACCGCAGCTGTACATCGCGGTCGGTATCTCGGGTGCGATCCAGCATCTGGCCGGGATGAAGGATTCGAAGGTGATCGTCGCGATCAACAAGGATCCGGAAGCGCCGATCTTCAGCGTGGCCGACTACGGCCTCGTCGGCGACCTGTTCGCGCTCGTGCCGGAAGCGGTCGCGGCGCTCTGACGATGCCGCTGTTCGAATTCAACGGGATGCGGCCGCGCGTCGATCCGTCCGCGTACGTCGACCCGAGCGCGGTCGTGATCGGCGACGTGACGATCGGCGCGCGCTGCTACATCGGCCCGCATGCGAGCCTGCGCGGCGACTTCGGTGCGATCGTCGTCGAGGACGGCAGCAACGTGCAGGATGGCTGCGTGCTGCACGTCGGGATCGGCGAGACGTGCCGGCTCGGCGTCAACAGCCACATCGGTCACGGCGCGATCGTGCATGGCGCGACGCTCGAACCCGACACGATGATCGGAATGAATGCGGTCGTGATGGACGGCGCGACCATCGGCTCCACGACGATCGTTGCCGCGTGCGCATTCGTGAAGGCCGGCTATGACGTGCCGCGCGGCGTGCTGCTCGCGGGCATGCCGGGGCGGGTCGTGCGTCGGCTGAGCGGCGCGGAGATCGACGCGAAGGCGAACGGCACGCGGATTTATCAGCAGCTGGCAGCGGATTGCCTGAGGACGATCAGGCGGATCGACGCGTGAGCGGAAGGAATCCGGGGCAGGATGCGACGGATTGCCGGGCAGGTTGCCGTTGCCGTAAGATCGGCACTGGCTTTCCACCGGCATTCGCGTCACATGAAAAAGAACGTCCGTTTGCGGCTTACGGTCATCGCGTCGGCTTTTGCCGTCTACAGCGTTTATATGCACGTCCAGCAGCTCATCAGCGGCTGCGTGTGGGTCAGGGGCCATCAGCGCTGCAGCTTCGAAAACAGCGCGAATTTCGAAGGCTGGATGGATCTCGACCTGATGATCGCCTGTTGCTGGGTCGCCGCGGCGGTGGTGGGCTGGATTTCCGTCGTGCAGGCCACGAAGAAGCCGGGTTGAAGGCGGGTAGTTCTGTCGCGCGAATCCGGTTTCTGTCAATCCGTGACAACGATCATCGGCGCCGCGCCGTCCGCGATCGACACGCATCTGCGGCTGCTCGAGGAGGCGACCGGCGTATCGTTGCTCGAGCGCGCGCCGCGCGGGCTGCGGCCGGCCGGCGTTGTGCTTTTCCCCTCCGCGCCGGGATAATGATCCGGCGTCGCACACGCTGCGCGAGGGGAGGCTCCCATGCAATTTCCGACGGGATCGGTGGTCGCGCTCAGTTCGGCCGCCGCGACGATGTTTTCGATGGGCATGCTGTTTCTCGGCTACTGGGGATTGCACGAGCCGTTGCCCTGGCGGTTCGGCGATTACGTCGTGATCGTGCTCGCGCTCGCGGGTTTCGCGTGCCTCGCCAGCGTGCCTTTTCTCGCGACTTCGCCGATGAAGACCGCCGGCGACGAGTCGCGGATGCTCGTCGCGCGGCGCGTGTTTCTGTGCGGCGCAAGTGCCGTGTGGTGTGCGATCGTCGCGTCGCTGGTCGTGTGACGTGCGGGCGTGACGTCTGGATCTGAGCGGCCGTCCGCGAGCCGGTCGGCGCGCCATGCGCGCCACCGGAATTCGAGGGTTTCTCCCGTCGTATCGGTCATCCGTTCCAGCTTTGATTTCCCCGATGCCGTGCACTAGATTCGAAGCGTTCATGTGTTACAGCGCGCGAGGTGAAGCCATGACGCCGTGGGAGATTCAGGGCACCGAAATGATGAGCTGCAATTGCTCATACGGATGTCCTTGCCAGTTCAATGCACCGCCGACCCACGGCGGATGCGAAGCAATGGGTGCGATTTCGATCGACAGCGGCCACCATGGCGACGTGGTGCTCGACGGCGTCAGGATCGCGGTCGTGTTTCAGTGGCCGGGGGCGGTCCACGAAGGCCGTGGCAAGTGTCAGCCGATCGTCGACGAGCGCGCGAGTCCGGCGCAGCGCGAAGCGGTGCTGAAGATCATGACCGGTCAGGATACCGATCCGTTTGCGACGATGTTCGCGGTATTCGCGTCGACGCTCGAGCACGCGTTCGAGCCGATCTTCACGAAGATCGATTTCGACGTCGATGTCGATGCGCGGCACGGCCGGATTCATGTCGACGGCGTGTTCGACGTCGCGGGCGATCCGATCCGCAACCCGGTGACGGGTGCCGAGCATCGCGCGCGGATCGACCTGCCGAACGGTTTCGAGTACGAACTCGCCGAGATCGGTTCGGGCACCGGGCGCTCGCAAGGCAACATCGTGCTGAACCTCGACGGAACCTATGCGCAGTTCGCGCGGCTGCACCTGAACAACCACGGGCTGATCCGGCATCGCGCGGCGGCATGACCCCGTTCGACACCTGGCTCGGGCGCGAGCGCGTCGTCACGCTGCTCGGCATGGCCGCGCTCGTCGGCGTGTGCTGGTTCTACCTGTGGACCGGCGCGGGCACCGGCATGTCGGCGCTGCAGATGACGGCGATCGCGCTCTTTCCGCATCGGCTGACGGGCGACATGGGCAGCATGGATCCGTCGCTGCCGACCGTGATCGCGATGTGGTGGGTGATGATGATCGCGATGATGACGCCCAGCGCGGCGCCGCTCGTGATGCTGTACCGGCGCGTGCTCAGACATCGCGGCGCGGACGGCTCGGCGGCTGCGTTGACGTCGCTGTCGCTGCTGGCCGGCTATCTGGCCGCGTGGTTCGCGTTCTCGGTCGGCGCGGCGTTGCTCCAGCAACTGCTGCAGCCGGCCGGGCTGATCTCCGCGATGATGCTGTGGTCGAAGAGTGCGGTGCTTTCCGCGGCCGTGCTCGCGCTGGCCGGGCTCTATCAATTCTCGCCGCTGAAACGTGCATGCCTTCGGCAATGCCGCGCGCCGGCGGCCTTTCTGGTTGCGCACTGGCGTCCGGGCATCGCCGGCAGTTTCCTGCTCGGTGCGCGACACGGGATGTATTGCGTCGGGTGCTGCGGGTTGCTGATGGCGCTGCTGTTCGTCGGCGGCGTGATGAACGTCGTGTGGATCGCCGCGCTGTCGGTGTTCGTGTTCGCGGAAAAAGTCCTGCCCGGCGGCGAGCGCGCCGGGCGCGTGCTGGGCGTCGTGCTGATCGCATGGGCCGGTGCGACGTTGTTCGTTTGAGCCGGGCATCCGCGTCGCGGCTTCGATGAACAACGGAAATGTCTTCGGGGCTGCGGGGGACGATCGATGAAGACCTGCTTTCACGCTTTCGCCGCGTGGTGCGCGGCGGCAGTCGTCGCGATGCCGGCGTTCGCGGGCAGCGACATGCCTGCGATGAGCATGGGGCGTTCGAAGATGTCGGTGCCGGATGCGGCGCTGACCTATGCCGAGGTCAAGGAGATCGATGCCGGGCGCGGGCTGGTCATGTTGAAGCATGGCGCGCTCGACAACGTCGGGATGCCGCCGATGACGATGGCGTTCAAGGTCGAGGATGCTGCGATGCTGACGTCGCTTCATGTCGACGACAAGGTCAGGGTGCGCGTCGAAAGCGTGAACGGCACGCTTACGATTGTGAAGATCGTGAAGCGTCCGTGACGACGCGTGGCATGTGCAATGTGCCGGGACCGGCGGTGTGCGGTCCCGGCCGTTTTTTTGGGAGTCGTGCTACGTAACGCCGGATCGGTGTTACGTCGATGCTGCCGGAACGCACGGCCGGATTGAACGCCGCGGGTGGAGGCGCGGGCGATGTGCTGCGCGGGAGTATGGCGTCGGCAGGGGCGCTGCGGTGCGGCGGCGGGATCGTTACCGGAACCGACGGGCATGGCACGGTAGATGCTTGCAGGAAGGATCGCGCTGAATTGCAGACGGGGGCTTCCATGCAAAATCATTTCATCAAGGCGAACGTTGCGCTCGCCGCGATTGCCGCGGCGTGTGCGCTGGCGGCGTGCGGCGGCAGCGATGTCACGGCGCCGAAGCCGGGTGGCAACAACATCGGAACGAGTACGAGCGGGACGGGTGGGACCAGCGGGACGAGTGGGACGAGTGGCACGAGTGGTACGAGTGGTACGAGTGGAACCAGCGGGACGAGTGGGACCAGTGGCACGAGCGGAACCAGCGGCACGAGTGGGACCAGTGGCACGAGCGGAACCAGCGGCACGAGTGGGACCAGCGGCACGAGCGGAACCAGCGGCACGAGTGGGACCAGCGGAACGAGTGGGACCAGCGGCACGAGCGGGACCAGCGGAACAAGCGGGACCAGCGGAACAAGGGGGACCAGCGGAACGAGTGGGACTAGCGGAACGAGTGGGACTAGCGGAACGAGTGGGACCAGCGGAACCAGTGGCACGAGCGGAACCAGTGGCACGAGTGGAACCAGCGGCACGAGCGGAACCAGCGGCACGAGCGGAACCGGCGGCACAA
Source organism: Burkholderia reimsis (assembly GCF_003294055.1). Lineage (NCBI taxonomy): Bacteria > Pseudomonadati > Pseudomonadota > Betaproteobacteria > Burkholderiales > Burkholderiaceae > Burkholderia > Burkholderia reimsis. Next base: position 99,425 of record NZ_QMFZ01000020.1, on the reverse strand, counting down.
GCGGCACCAGCGGAACCCCCGGCACGAACGGCATCATCAGTTCCGTCGGGGCGGTCGTCATGGCCGCCGGCGCCACGATCAGTGAAGCGAATCCGCCGGGAGTGGGCAACGGCGTGACCACCGGCCTCGGCAACACGGTCACGGGTGTGGGCACGATCATCCGCGACACGTCGAACGCTGTGAGCAACGGCATCGGCCAGACCGGTTTCACGGCGAACCCCGTCGGCACGACGGTCGCCGGGCTCGGCTCCATCGTCGGCTCGGTCGGCAATCCGGTCGCCGGCCTCGGCGACACGGTGAAGGCGCTCGGCACCGGCCCGCTGTCGCCATTGGCGCCGCTCACAACCCCGGTCGGCGGCCTGCTCGACACCGTGTCCGGCGGCATCAAGACGGGCGGCACCATGCTCGGCTCGGCCCTGTCGTCGGCCCCGGTCCAGCAGACGACGCAGGCGATCAGCACCGCGATCACGCCGCTCGTCACGACCGTCGGCCAGATCACGCAGCAGGTCGGCACGGCGACCGGCCTCGGGCAGCCGGTCGCGGGCCTGCTCGGACAGATCGGCGGCGCGATCACGTCGGCGGGATGGAAGGTGACGTCCACGTCGCCCCAGCCGCTGGTCGGCGGCGTCGGCGGGCTCGTTCGCGCGGTCGGCAACACCGTGACCAATGTGGGCGGCCTCGTGAACCCGAGCGGCGCGAACGGCGCGGTGCCGGTGGCGGGCCTGGTGACGAGCGTGGTCGGCGGCATGCCGGCGACCGTTCACAACGGTTCCGCGACCGGCGCGGACGGCGGCTCGCCGCTGGGTGCGCTCGCCAATCCGCTCGCGCCCATTACGGGGCTGGTGGGCGGCCTGCTTGGCGGCGTGGCCGGCAAGTAGCCGATCGGTCCGGATCGTCACGGCGGTAACCGGCCAGATGAAGAGTGGCCGCCGGTTACCGCCGGCCGGGTTTCTTGATGGTCTCCCGCGGAAAGCGGACCGGGCGGGGCCGCTCGATGCGTCAATCGCGAACGATGTCGCGCGGCGACGGCGGCCGCGCCAATCCGCGTGCGGGCAGCGGCGTTGACATCACGATCGACGTGCGTGTTTCGCCGTACAGGTTGATGCGTTCGATCAGTTGTTCGAGATGGGTCATGCTGATCGCGACGAGTCGCATCACATACGAGTCCGCGCCCGTCACGTGATGGCATTCGACGACTTCGGGAATCGTCTCCAGCAACCGGAGGAATTTCGCTTTCGCCGGTTGCGGCACCGTGATGCCGATCAGCGCGCTGACCGGATAGCCGGCGGCGGCAGGATTGATCCGCGCGGTGTAGCCCTCGACGACGCCGGCCGCTTCGAGGCGCTTCACGCGCTCCGTCACCGCCGGCACCGACAGGTGCACCTGGCGCGCCAGTTCCGTGTAGCTGATGCGGCCGTTGGCCTGCAGCAGCGCCAGTACCTTCCAGTCCAGATCGTCCATCGCGGTGGAATTTTTTAAGGTGGAGTCGCCATTTTTCCTTAAAAACCGCATTCAGCGATGACCGGACTTTCCCTACGATGCCTGTTCAACGCGTCACAAGTCGCAAGGAGCAGGCGATGCTGTTCATCAAGTCCGTCGTCATGGGGCTGTCGATCGCGGTGCCGGTCGGCCCGATCGGCATGCTGTGCATCCAGCGCAGCCTGAGCCGCGGTTTTCAGGCGGGATTCGCGACGGGCGTCGGCGCCGCGTGCGCCGATGCGATCTATGGCCTGCTCGGTGCGCTCGGCATCGCGGGTATCGTCACGGCGTTCCCGATGCTGACCGTCGGGTTGAAAATCGCCGGTGGCGCATTTCTCGTGTGGCTGGCTTGGACCATCGCGCGCCAGGCGCCGGCCGCGTCGACGGCGCAACGCGACCTGCCGCGCACGACCGTCCTGCGCGACTTCCTGACGACGTTCGGCCTGACGCTGTCGAACCCGATGACGATCCTGTCGTTCGTCGGGATCTTCGCGGCGCTCGGCCCGCTGACGGGAGCGCGGGAAGGCGCGATGTGGCCGGCCGTGGCGCTGATGGTCGCCGGTGTGTTCATCGGCTCCGCGACGTGGTGGCTGTGCCTGAGCGGTACGACCGCCGCGCTGCGCACGCGGATGTCGTTCGCGTTCATGCACGGGCTGTCGCGCGTGTCGGCCGCGGTCGTCGCGGTGTTCGGCGTGATTCAGGTGGTTGCGGGCGTGCGCGCCGTCATTTAGGCCGAGGCGTCGCGCGCATCGCGCTGCGACCGGATCGCGTCGATAGTCGTCCGGATATGCGCGAGCAACTCGACTAACACCGCCTTCCTGAAAAACTGGTTCATCCGCGTGCTGACGACGAGATCGGCCGGCAACGCGTCGATCGCACGCTGAACCGACAGCAGATCGTCGGCGAGCCGTGCCAGCGCGGCGCGATCGAGCGTACTCACGGCAACCGCGATCTCGTCCGGCCAGAAACCGAATGCGTCGATGCCGCAGCATTCGGCGACACAGTCCGTCTCCAGTGCATCGATCAACGACATGACCCCGGCCAGACAGGGATCGATCGCGACCGCCTGCGCCTGCCCGCCCGACAGATCGCCGAATTCGATCCAGCGATCCGGGCCGATGCCGATGTCGTCCTTGTGGGGTTTGCCGTTCATCGTCCGACGCTCGACGGATTCAATTCAATGCAGGCAAATGCGCGCGCACGAAGCGCTCGATTTCCTGGCCCAGTTCCATGTCCTCGGGCGCGCCCATGAACCCGCCATGCGGCATGCCTTCGAACAGGTGAAGCTCGGTCGGCACCTGCGCGCGCCGCAATGCGCGGTGCAGGCGGACCGCGTTCGACAGGAACAGGTCGCGCGTGCCGCTCTGGATGAAGGTCGGCGGGAAACCGGCAGCGAAATCGCCGAACAGCGGCGACAGATACGGATGCGCGAGATCGGCGCCGTTCGCGTAGAGCAGGTTGTTCGGCATCAGCGACGTCGGCAACACCACGTCGACGAGGCGGTTGGTTTCGAAGCTGTCGCCGGATTCGGTCAGGTCGACTTCCGGCGACAGCAGTACCAGCGCGGCCGGCAGCGGCAGCCCTTCGTCGCGGGCGCGCAGCACCATCGCGGCGGCGAGGTTGCCGCCCGCCGAGCGCCCGCCGATGACGATGTTTTCCGGTGCGTAGCGCTCCAGCACGTACGCATACGCGGCGATGCAATCGTCGAGTGCGGCCGGATACGGATGTTCGGGCGGCAGGCGATAGTCGACGCCGTAGCATCGAATGCCGAGCCGGTCGGCTTGCATCTGCGCGCCGGCACGGCATGCGGCGCCGCCGCCGAGAACCAGCGCACCGCCATGCAGGTCGATGTACGCGCATTCGCCGGAAGCCATTGCCTCGGGCGTGGCGACGTGCACGTCCGCAGCGCCGGCCCGGATCGTCTCCACGCTTGAACGCAGATGACCGCCGAGCTGCTCGACGGCCGCCGCGTAGTGCGCGTCGGCGGCCGCCTTCACGCGCATCCATGCGTCGAAATCGTCCGGGGCAGGCATCACGTGCAGCGCGTTCAGCGGCACGCCGTCGCTGCCGACCAGCCGTTGCAACGCGGCTCGCGCCTCGTCGCTGATCGAGGCCGGGAAGGGGACGACACGGCTCGGCAGGACCACGCCGTCGGGTTGGTCTTTCATCGATTCAGCTCCGTCGGGCGAGTCATGCGGCGCAAGGCCAGTGGCGCAGCATCACGTCCAGCGCATCGAGACTGCGCAACCACGACGCGTCGGAAGCCGGTGCGCTGTGCGAGAACCCGCCGGCGCTTTCGAGTGTGACGTAGCCCATGAAAAAGCCGCCGAGCAGGCGGATCGCATGTGGCTGCTCGGCTTCCGGCATGTCGTAGCTGCGCAGCACGGCCGAGGTCATCCTCACGAGCCGGCCGCCGGCGCTTTCAGTGGCGCGCTCGACGCTCAGCGGGTGGCGCGCGGCTGCAAAACGGCCGGGGTGCTCGCGCGCGTAGTCGCGATAGACGTTGGCGAGCGCTGTCAGCGCGTCCTTGGCGGTACGGCCGGCCAGTGCTTCGGTTGCGCGATCGGCGAGTTCCCGCAGCGCGAAGAGTGCGATCCGGCTCTTGAGATCGTCGAAACTCGGGACATGGGAGTACAGGCTGGCGAGCTTGACGTCGAAGTGACGCGCGAGCGCTGCGCCGGTCAGGTGCTCGAAGCCGGTCTCATCGGCGAGCTGTGCGCCGGCTTCGACGAGTTTGTCCAGGGTGATGCCGGCGCGTGCCATGACGGATGCTACTCAAGTTAGTCAAAAGGCTAATTGTATTAGGTTCGGTGGGGATGTCAATTTTCCGGGCGTGCCGGTTCTGCCTGTGCGTCATTGGGGTGACGTGTTCCGCTGCGTCGAAGCGCTATGGCTTCATGTGATCGGGGATGGCCGCTTTGGTCGGGTGTCGTGTGTCAGGAAGCGGAGACAAACACGTGCCGGGCATGTAAGCCATATCCACCCGGCTGTCGCGGCGATCGGGATCTGCGTCGTCTGCGCATCACCCGTTCCGACGGGTGGCCCGTTGATGCCCGCACGATGCCCGTACCTGCCGTACAAGGGCCGTAGAGGGCGGAATTACCCAGCCACGCTTGCTGACGTTGCATCGCGTAGCGACTTGGGCGCCAGCCCTGTTCGTGACGATTACCCCAGCTCGAACGACGTCACCCCAAACACGCGATCGATTGCAATCGGCGGCGCGTCTTTCGTGTACATCCGCGCGGTTTCGAAGACGCTCGTCATGCCGTGCCGTTCCGCCAGCGCGACGGCTGCGGGGTTCGTTTCCGGCACGTCGAGCACGATGACCTCGCCGGGCATGCGCGCGGCCAGCGCGCGAAACAGCCCGGTGGCAACGCCTGCGTCGTCGGCGAACAGCGGGCCGACCTTGCAGCCCGCCTTGCAGCGTCGCACGACACCGTATCCGGCGATACGGCCGGCGTCGACGGTCACGAGCGCCACGGCATCCGGCTGCGCGATCCACGCGGAGACGAAACGTGCGCGTGCCGCTGGAAAGCACTGGCGGTCGTAGGCGAGCAACTGCTCGAACGGCACGTCGGCCGCGGCGGTCACGTGCGCGCACCCGATGCCGTCCACGCGCCCCTGATAGCGGATGTTGCGGTACGCGAGCGCGAATCCGGACTTCCGGTAGTTCGCCTGCTGGGCCACGACACCATCGAGCCCGATGTTGCGATCGGCGAGGTAACGCATGCCGTGCTGCCAGATTCGGATGCCGAAGCCCTTGCCGCGAAACCCGGGTTTCACGATGTAGAGGCCGATGAAACCAAAGCGTTCGTCGTAGGCGACGGCGGCGAGGCACGCGACGGGCTCGCCACGCCAGACGCCGACGAAGAACCCGGCCGGGTCCGCTTCCCGGAAACAGGAAGGATCATGCAGGCCCGGGTTCCAGCCTTCCGCCGCTGCCCATTCGATCGACATGGCTACCTCGTCGGCCGACATGGTGCGCACGATGAAGTCTTCGTGTTGATCCATGATTCACCCCGGTCGCTGCGCTCGGGAATGCGCGTTGCGTTACGTGAAATGCATCGAGGAAGCGTGGGCCGGCAGCCCCGTGGCTGTCGGCCGGATCATCATAGTCCGAAGAATGGAACGAGTGTGTGATGACCGATGCCGAGCCGAAGCGGCCGAGATGGGATATATCCCCCCACGTTCGGGAAAATCTCCGTCGGTGAAAAATTCATGGATGGAAGGTTTCGCCACGCAGCAGCATGTCGATGAACTCCCCGATTTTGCGCGCCCTTGTTTCGGGCTTTTTGGCATTCTGTATGCGATACAGGATCGCGTAGCGGTTGCGGCTGTTCAGGGTTGCGAAGAATTTTCCGGCTCCGGGGTTGGCGTCCAGAGCCGCCTGCAGGTCGTCCGGCACCGTCGAGTTGCTGGCCGACGTATAAGCAGCGTTCCAGCGGCCGTCCTTCCTGGCCTTCTCGATTTCGCCCATGCCGGGCGGGCGCATTCTGCCTGCGGCGATCAGTGCTTCAGCCCGGTCCTTGTTGAGTTGCGACCACAGGCTTTTGGCAGTGCGTGGGGTGAAACGTTGTAACCAGTATTGGTCGTTCCCGGCCCGCTTTTGACCATCGATCCAGCCATGGCAGAGGGCGCTTTCCAGCGCCTGTTCGTAGGTGACGGTTCGCTGCCCGGTGCCTTTTTTCGCGAGACGCAGCCATGCGCCGGTTGACGTGCTGCCGTTTTCCCCTAACCAGCTTTCCCATTCGATCTGACTGGCAAACGTGAGCGTGCATTCGGTCATGTCGATGTCCTGAATGGTGAGTACATCTACGGGGAAGGCGTCCGCAGTCTAACAGTGTTGATACGGACATTGACGCCCGTGGCGCGACCGAAAGACCGGCAGATCCGCAGTCACCAGCCCGTCGACGGGTTTGGGGCGGAATACCGTTTCCCATACCCGGTGACGGAAGCATCGAACTCTGCTTCCCGACGGGAGACCTTGCCGCCCACCGCGCCAAGGCCTCCTCATTCACCCGTCAGAACGTGTAACTCACCTTCCCGAACGCCGTCCGGCCAAGCGTGTTGTATCCATACGCGGTCATGTACTGCCGGTCGAACAGGTTCGACACCGTCGCCGACACCGTCAGGTGCGAATTGATCCGGTACGACGCGCGCAGGCCCACCGTCAGGTACGACGGCAGATAGGTCGAGTTGGCCGGATCGTCGAACGTCGTGCCGCCGTAAAGCAGCGACGCCCCCGTGCTCAACGCATGCAGGTGGAGTTCATCCCACGTGTGATCGATGTTGATGCTGACCGTCTGGCGCGGACGGCGGCTGAGCCAGGAGTCGTTGGTCTCGTCCTGCGGATTCAGGATCCCGACCGCGACGCTCACCGGCGTCGAGCGGCCGATCGTCCCCTTGTACGACAGGTCGATGCCGCGAATATGCGCGCGACCGATGTTCATCGGCGAGAACGTCGCCGGGTTGTACGCGATCAGGTTGGTGACCCGCGTGTCGTAGATCGCGGCCGTGAACGTACCGTACGACGTGTTCGCATCGACCGCGGCCTCGACCGACGTGTTGCGTTCCGGGCTGAGATCCGGATTGCCGTAGCCGGGGTAGTACAGGTCGTTGAACGTCGGCAGCTTGAACGCATTGCCGTACGACACGCGCGCCGTATACACCGGCGTGATCGCCCACGACAGCGCCGCGTTACCCGTATTCACCGACTGCCCGGCGATGATTTCATGGCGCCCCGCGAGGAACATCGTCACGCTGCCGAGCGTCGCCGACTGATGCAGCGAGAACGCGGAATCGTTGCGCGTCGGTATGCCGCCCGGCATATCGACCGGCAGGAACGCCTGCTCGCGCGTGAAGTCGTACGCGAGCTTGGTCTCGCCCGACAGCGGCAGCCCGAACAGGTGGAACCCGCGTTCCTGATGCGTCAACGACGTCGACGTGCTGATGCGCTGCGAATTGATCTGGTCGGTCGGGATGGCCGGATCGCTCGCGTAGAGGAACTGGCGATCGTTCGCATAACCGAACGACTGGTCGAACTGCGTGTCGGGTGTGATGTCGAGATGGAACGCGATACCGGTCGTCAGCTGATGATCGAGCTGGCGGTTCGCATAACCGCTGTTGTCGTAGGACAGATCGGACCGGTGATACAGCGCGAACGTCGAGATCGACCAGTTGTCGCGCGCGTAGCCGAGGCGCGCATCGAGATCCTGCGCGTGGTACGGGTTGCGGCCGGCCTCATGGTACGGCAGCACGGGCCGCGTCGAGTCGATGCCGGCCGTGTTGTACGAGCGCAGGCCGAGCGAGTAGGTGAGCCCGCCGAGCGCGGCGAGCGGCCCGGTCGACGGCACCGTGCCCGACGTGCGGAGCTGCGTGTCGAACGTCTTGTTCGACCCGCCGCCGAACGACACGGTCGTCTGGTTCGGCTGGTTGGCGGCGCGGCGCGTGAAGAGCTGCACGACGCCGCCCATCGCATTGGCGCCGAACGACGCGGCAGCCGGCCCCGAAATCACTTCCACGCGTTCGAACGCTTCGGTCGGCAAGTCGGCCCACGGCGCGATGCCGGTGGTCGGCGAGCCGATCCGGATGCCGTCGATGAACACGGCGACCTGGTTGGCCGACGAGCCGCGGATGCTGACCGACGCGGACGAACCGGGGCCGCCGTTCTGCGAGACGGTCACGCCGGGCAGCGTCGCAAGCGCCTGCGTGATGCTCGGGTCGCTCGGCGACAGCCGGTCGAGATCGGTGCGCGTGAGCACCTGGGTCGTCGCATAACGCTGGTCGAACGACTCGGGCAGGCGCCGCGTGTCGGTCACGTTGATCGTCGGCAGGTCGGTGCCTTCGGCGGCCGGGGCCGGTTGCGAAACCGCGGTGTCGCTAGCGGCGTGGGCGAGGGGCGAGAGGAGCGCGGTCGCGGCGGACGTGGCAAGGAGGTGTCGAATCTTCATGAGGCTGTCGTTGTCGTCGGGCTGCGCTGGCGTCGATCGTGAACGGGCGGCGGGCAGCACCGGTCTTGTTATCGGTGATCGGGTTATCGCGCGACCGGGCCGGGCAGGCCGGTTTCACGGGCGTCGGCGCGGCGCACGCCAGCAGACGCAGTCGATGGGGGACGGCACGCGCGTGCGTGCGGGCCGTGCAGGCCGGCGGCGTGCCGGCGCGGCGCTTCCGGTGCGGAAGCGGATGCGGTAACGATGGACATCGGGCGGATCCTGAGGTCGGGCCGTCCATGCAGCGGGCGACCGCCAACGGCGGTGCCTGGCGCGCCGGGACACCCCGCCCGGTGCGGCTGCCTGGACCTCGGGTCGATGGCAGGTCTCCTGGCTCGCGGGTCGTCATTCGTGCGGGCCTTCCCGGTTTCCCAGTGGCACGCAGTGGCACGAATTCACCGCTCACAGTTGCGGGGGCAGCCGCAGATTCGAGGCATGGCCTCTCCTGCGTTCCCTTTTGATCCCGTCTCCGGGCACCATCAGCGCGCAAGGGTAATGGCGTGCGCGCCGCTACGTCAAATATCCGGCGACGCAGGGATGCGAAAAAACGTCATTGCCGGGCAAATCCTTTCGAAATCCTTTCTTTCATGCGTCGGCGCTGCGTTTCATGTCTGATGAAACAGGGTGGTTCGAAGCCGTGCGATCGCGCCTGAACCGGCTCGGCGCGACTCCTGTCCACCGGACGAACGCGCGGCGAAACGCCTCCTCGCCGCCGAACCCGAGATGCGCGGCAATCCGCGCGACCGGCCAGTCCGATTCACGCAGGCAGCGTTGCGCGGCTTCGGCGAGACATTGCTCCTTCAGCGCGTGATAACCGGTGTGCTCGGCCGTCAGCCGCCGCCGCATCGTCGCCTCGCTGACGCCGAGCCACGCGGCCAGTTCGGCGAGCATCGGCAACGCCTGTTCATGCGCGAGTGCCGCATCGAGGAAACCGCGCACCTGCTGCGTCCACGACACGACGGCCGGTGCCGCATCGATCAGGCGAAACGGAAAATCGACGAGAAACGCGTCGAGCTCGGCCGGCTGCCGGATCACGTGGCACGCGAGTCGCGCCGCATCGAACGCGAAACCGTAGGTCTTGCGGCCCACTTCAACCGGCGCATTGAACAGTCCGAGCAACGGCATCGCGTCGTCGCGGCGCGGATGGCCGAGCCACACGTCGGTCGGCCGCAACGGCTGCCCGATCAGCCAGCCGAACAACTGCAGGTAGCAGAACAGCCCGGTCAGGTCGACCAGGCACGCGGCCGGGCTGCGCGTACGCCGCAGCGAATCCATCCGGAACAGCGCACGCCCGTCGCGCACCGCAAGCGTCAGGTGACCGGCGCGCGGCTGCAGCATTTCGCAGAACTCGGCCGCACAGCGGATCGCGTCGGCGAGCGTCGCGCAACTCAGCAGGCAGCGGCACATCAGGTCGACTTCGCGCTTGCGCATCGGCGGGTGACCGTCGCCGCGCGCGACCCGCGCCTCGAGCCGCTCGATCGCGTCGCGGTACAGCGCGACGAAATCGCCCGGTGTCGTCGCCGGTCGAGGTGGCTGCGCATCGCGGTCGGCCGGCTGCGCGCCGCTGCGCGTGAGTTCGCTCAGCAGGCGCGCGCCGAGGCCCGGCAGGATACGGCCGCGGGCCGGCATGGCGCGCTGTTTCATGAGTTTCCCGATCTGATCGTTGCGACAGGGGCCGGTGAGCGGGCCGGTAGGGGCCCGCTCATCGCCGCCACGCAAGAATGCTATCCACGCCGGCCGCCCGCGGCCTCGCCGGAACGGCGTAGGCCGGCCGCCGATCCCCGTCACGAACGACCACGAACGACCACGAACGACACGCGAATGATCCAGATCGTAGACGAAATCACGCTCGCGCCCGAGCGCATTCCCGACGTGCTTGCACTGCTGCGCGACCGCTACCTGCCGGGCCACGCGGCACGCGGGCTGACGGCGGCTGGCCACTGGGTGTCGCCGCCCGTCGCGGTGCCGGGGCAGCCGAGCACGCTGTGGCTGACCTGGCACGTGGCCGATGCGCCGGCCTACTACCGGATGCGCGCGCTGACGGATGCCGGCGTGGTGAGTTTCTGGATGGCGGTCGACGCGCTGTGCGACGTGCGCCGCCGCCATGTGATGGCGGACGCCGATGCACCGCTGCCCGCGCTGACGGAGGTCGATCATGCGGCATGACACGGCACAGGTGTTCGTGTCGGCGGATTGCGACGCCGGTGGCATCGAACGTGCGTTGCATGAAGCCGCGCACGCGCTGGCCGGCGCGAAACGCGTGGCGCTGGCGCGCAACCAGGACGGCAGTTGGGGCGCGGGCGCCTACACGCTCGACGTGCTGCGCGACGATTCGGCGGCCAATGGCACCGCCAACTGCGTGGCCGACTGCGCGGCCGACGGCACGGCGGATTTCGCCGCGCTCGCGCAACTGCCGGGCATCGTGCGCATCGACGGCGCCGTGTGTCGCGCGATCGGCGGCGGCCTGCGCGAACCCGCGCTGCGCGACGGCGTGTGGCGCACGCTGATGCTGCGCGTGCGGCCGCAGGCCGGCGCCGAGCAGGTCACCGCGCTCGAACGCGAACTGCTGCGCATGCCCGCGTTCATGCCCGGCATCCGCAACTGGCGCCTGAGCCGGATCGCGACCCCGGGCGCATGGACACACGTGTGGCAGCAGGAATTCGCGCACGTCGGCGATCTGCTCGGCGAATACCTGATGCATCCGTATCACTGGGGCTGGGTCGACCGCCGGTTCGATGCCGAAAGCCCCGACTGGACCGTCGATGCGATCTCGCATGCGTTCTGTCCGCTCGCGTCGAGCCTGCTGGCCGAGACGGCGGCGTGATGCGGCGCGAACGTCAAGCCGACAACACCCCTGGAGACACGAAGATGCGAGCCCTGTTGATCGACCGCGCCGGTCATTCCGACGCGTTGCGGATGGCCGACGTGCCGGCACCGACGCCGGGCCCCGGCGACGTGCTGATCCGCGTTGCCTTTGCGGGCGTCAATCCCGCCGACTGGAAATGCCGCGAAGGCTACCTCGGCGCATTCATGCAGTACACGTTTCCGTTCGTGATCGGCTTCGACGCGGCGGGCGTGGTCGAAGCGGTCGGCGACGGCGTCGACGGTTTCGCGCCCGGCATGCGGGTGTTCGCGCAAACCGACGTCGGCGCGGGGCGCTGGGGCGCGTATGCGGAATACGTGGCGGTGCGTCACGACTCGGTCGTGCGCGTGCCTGACGCGGTGAGCCTCGCGGAAGCCGCCACGGTGCCGACCCCCGCGCTTGCCGCGTGGGCCGGCCTGTTCGACGACGGCGGGCTGAAGGCCGGACAGACCGTGCTGGTGCACGGCGGCGCGGGCGCGGTCGGCACGTTCGCGATCCAGCTCGCGGTGCAGGCCGGCGCGCGGGTCTCGGCGACGTGTTCCGCGCGCAACCGCAAGACGGTCGAATCGCTGGGCGCCGCGACAAGCATCGACTATCGCGCGCAGGACATCGCGGCGGCGCTGCGCGCATGGGCGCCCGGCGGGGTCGACCTCGTGCTCGACGCGGTCGGCGGCGACACGCTGCCCGACGCGCTCGACCTGCTGGCACCGGGCGGCACGCTGGTGAACATCATGACGCTCGCACCGGGCGATGCGCAGCGGCTGGCCGCGACGGCCGCCGAAGCCGCCCGGCGCGGCCTGCGCACCGCGATGACCTACAGCCGGATGCCGAGCGGCGCCACGCTCGGCCGGATCGCGGCGCAACTCGAGCGGCGCGCACTGCGCGTGCCGCGCTTCGACCGATTTCCGCTCGAACAGGCGGCCCATGCCCTCGATCTCGTTCAAACGGGCGAGGCGAAAACGAAGCTGGTGCTTCATGTTGCGGATATCGCCGGTTGAGCGGCCCGCACGCCCATCACAGGAGACAACGATGACCGATACCCGAACCGGCGTACTGGCCGGCAAGTGCGCGCTCGTGACCGGCGCAAGCCGCGGCATTGGCCGTGCGATCGCGCAGCGCCTGGCATCCGAAGGCGCGACCGTCGTCGTGACGGCACGCAGCCTCGCGCAATCGGCCACGACCGCCGGCACGCTCGCCGAAACGGTCGCGCTGATCGAGGAGGGGGGCGGTCGCGCGATCGCGCTCGCGGCCGACCTGTCGAACGCGGCCGAGCGCGACGCGCTCGTCGGGCGCGCGGCGCAGGCGGTCGGCGGCCTCGACATCCTCGTCAACAACGCAGGTGTGGCGGATTATGCGTGCGTCGACGCGATGCCGATGACGATGTTCGACACGACGATCGAACACTATCTGCGGATTCCGTTCGCGCTGGCGCAGGCCGCGATCCCGCTGATGCGTGCGCGCGGCGCCGGCTGGATCGTGAACGTCGGCTCGGTGACGGCGCTGCCGCCGCTGCGCCCGTTCGACGATTTCTCGCGTGCGGGCGGCGCGACCGTCTACGCGGCGGCGAAGGCGGCGCTGTCGCGCTTCACGCAGGGGCTCGCGGCCGAACTCGAAGCCGACGGCATCGCGGTGAATCTCGTCGCGCCGAGCACGGCGATCCGCACGCCGGGCGCCGCGCGCTACATCCCCGAAGGCTATCCGACCGAGGATGTCGCGTATCTCGCGGAAACCGCGCTCGCGCTGTGCAGCCTGCCGGCGCGCGAACGCACCGGCCTCGTCACGCACAGCCTGCATTTCCCGCTCGCGCAGCAGCTCGCGGTGCATTCGCTCGACGGCCGCACGGTGCTGCCGCCGCCGGTGATTCCCGCATATGCGCATCCCCACATCGACCCGACAGGACTCTGATCGACATGACGAACCCGATTCGCTTCGACGGCGGCACCGCCGTGATCACCGGCGCGGCCAGCGGCATCGGCAGCGGGCTTGCACGCCATGCTGCCGGGCTCGGCATGCGCGTCGTGCTGGCCGATCTCGACCCGGCGAAGCTCGACGCATTCGCCGCGACGCTCGACGCCGACGTGCTGTGCGTGCCGACCGACGTCAGCCGGCCGGAAGCCGTCGACGCGCTGGCGGAAGCCGCGTGGCAGCGCTTCGGCGGCGTCGACCTGCTGTTCAACAACGCGGGCGTGATGGCGACCGGCTTCAGCTGGGAAATTACGCCGGAGCGCTTCGAGCGCAGCTTCGCGATCAACGTGCACGGCGTGCTGAACGGGATCCGCAGCTTCGTGCCGCGGATGCTCGAACGCAACGTGCCGGCGCGCATCGTGAATACCGCGTCGGTGGGCGGGTTCCTGCCGAGCCCGCTGATGTCGCCTTATTCGGCGACGAAATTCGCGGTGGTCGCGCTGACCGAATCGCTGTACGGAGAACTGAAGATGCTCGGTGCGCCGGTCGGCGTGTCGTTGCTTGCGCCTGGCCCCGTGCAATCGGGCATCTTCAACGACCCGTTCGGCGCGGTGCACGACCGGCCCGAAGTGCGCGGCTTCGTCGACACGATGCGCTCGATGCTGAACGCGCACGGGCTCACGCCCGACGCGTTCGCCGAGCGGGTGTTCGACGGCATCCGTGCCGGGCGCTACTGGCTGATTCCGCAACCGGAGACGATCGACGGCGCGCTGCAGCGGCGCACCGACGACATTCTGGCCGCGCGCGATCCGTCGTTGCCGTCGTTCTGAGGGCCGGGCGGCAGCGGCGTCCGGCGCGGGCCGTCACATGTGCGTGCCGGAATGCGTGCGACCGCTCGGGTCGCCGCCGCGATCGGGGGGCGTATTGTTCTGATCGATCTTCGCGAGGATGAAGCCGGCGTGCGGCAACGCGGCGGGCGAGCGGTGCGTCGCTTGCGCGACGGCGTCGTGCGGCGACTCGGCGGGAAAACCGGATGACGTCACGCCCGGTTGAGCGAACGCCGAAAGGGAAGCGGCCGCCAGGGCGGCGGCGACGATCGCATGCGTTTTCATGGTGGCTCCTTCACGACTGACTGCGGGACAACGTAATCAGTCTAGGGCGCGAAACTTAACGCGGCGTGAAGGAGCGATGCGGCGGGATGCGGCGCGGATCACGGCATGGTCATGCGCGCCGCGATGGTCAGGCCGACGCCGACACCAGCGTGCAGAAGTTCTCGAGATCGACGTTGCCGCCGCTGATCACCACGCCGACGCGCTTGCCCTGCAGCGCATCCTTCATCCGTCGCACGGCGGCGAACGACAGGCAGCCGGTCGGCTCGACCACAATCTTCATACGCGTGGCGAAGAAACGCATGCAGTCGACCAGTTCCGCGTCGGTCGCGGTGAGGATGTCGTCGACGTCGCGGCGGATGATCGGGAACGTCAGGTTGCCGAGGTGCTGCGTCTGCGCACCGTCGGCGATCGTGCGCGGCGTGTCGATATGCACGATCGCGCCGGAGCGGAACGATTGCTGGCCGTCGTTGCCGGCTTCCGGCTCGACGCCGTACAGCGTCGCGTTCGGCGACAGCGCGCGCGTGGCGAGCGCCGTGCCCGACAGCAACCCGCCGCCGCCGAGCGGCGTGAATACCGCGTCGAGCGGGCCGACTTCGTCGAACAGTTCCTTGGCCGCCGTGCCCTGGCCCGCGATCACGTCCGGGTGGTCGTAGGGCGGGATCAGCGTGAGCCCGTGTCGCGCCGCGAGATCGCGCCCGATCTGCTCGCGATCCTCGGTGTAGCGGTCGTAGGTCACGACCTTGCCGCCGTAGCCGCGCGTCGCGGCGATCTTCGCGGCCGGCGCGTCCTGCGGCATCACGATCGTCGCGGGAATGCCGAGGATGCGCGCCGACAGCGCGATCGCCTGCGCATGGTTGCCGGACGAGAACGCGACGACGCCGTTGCGGCGCTGCTCCGCGTCGAAGCGCGACAGCGCGTTGAACGCGCCGCGGAACTTGAACGCGCCCATGCGCTGCAGGTTCTCGCACTTGAAGAACACCTGCGCGCCGAGCGCTTCGTCGATCGTCCGCGACGTCATCACCGGCGTGCGGTGCGCATGGCCTTCGAGCCGGGCCGCGGCGGCGGCAACGTCGTCGTACGTGGGGAGAGTCGGAGCGTTCATGGTCGTTTGGGGTCGGAAAGGTCAGTCAACAGGGACGCCGCGCGCACGGCGCGCCGGAATCCGGAATCATTTCGCATCGTTGTAGACGGTCGCGCGCGAGACGCCGAGATGCTGCGACACGATTTCCATCGCGCGGCGCACTTCGAGGAAACCGTCGGCCTTCAGCGCCTGCATCAGCTCGCGGCGCTGGTCGGTCTTCAGTTCGCGCGGCGTCGTCGCGAGGCGCATCGCGAATGCGTCGATGCGTTGCCGGATCGCGTCCGCGCCGGCCGGGTCGAGCGTTTCGGCGACGGCTTCGCCGTCCGTGCTGCAGAACTGGTTCAGCATGCCCTGGAAGCCGCGGAACAGCGTGGTGTCGGCGTTCAGGCACAGCGCGGCCACGTAGCGGCCGGTCGAATCCTTGATGCCGATCGACGTGCTTTTCGCGGTGCGGCCGTCGGCGAAGCGGTTCGGGTAGTTCGCGAGCACTTGCGGGAAATCGTCATCCGCGATGCGGGCGAGGCCGAGCTCGGTCGCGGGATCGCCGACTGCGCGTCCCGACAGGTTGTTGTGGATCGCGAGAATCGCGTGCTTCGGCGTGCGCAGGTCGTGAACCACGACCTCGGTGAACGGCGCGAACATCGCGCCGAGCCCTTCGGCAATGCGCTGCACCTGTTCGATCAGCGATGCCTGCTCGGACGGCGCCTTGTTCCGGGTGGTGGTCATGGTGGTTTCGCGTTTGGTGTTCGGATCGATGCGAGGGTGCCGGGAAACGGGCGACCGGCGGCGGGCGACCGGCGGCCGGCGGGTTACTCGCCGTCCGCCGCTTGCGGCCGCGTGATGTCGGCGAGCAGCGGCTGCGCGATCCGCACGTAGTCGGCCGAGTCGAGTACGACGGAGCGGTCGAGGCGGCCCGCGTTGAATGCAATCTCGGTGTTCTGTTCGACCAGTGCGGGATCGACGACGAGCGTCACGCCGGCGTCGAACACGAACGGCGGCACGGCGCCCATCACGCAGCGCGTGACGGCGGCCGCGAGATCGGGCGATGCGAGTGTCGCCTTGCGACGGCCGACCGCATCGGCGACCTTGCGGAAATCGATCTTCAGGTGGCCGGGAATCACCGCGAGCGCAGTGGCGTCGCCGCCGTCCTTGAACGTGCACAGCATCGCCTTCGCGCCCTGTTCGGGCCGTGTGCCGCGCAGCGCGGCGATCGCGTCGGATTTTCCTTCGGCCGGATGTTCCAGCACGCGGAATCGTGCGCCGGACGTGTTCAGCAGATCGCAAAGCGTGTCGAAAACGGGGTAGTCGCTCATGTCGTTCCGGGCAGGCGGGGCCGGGGAATCGAGGCGCGCCAGGGGCGAATGCTTCGGCGCGCCAGTCGATGGATTGTCCAATTATAGACGTTTTGTCATGGGCGTGGCAAAGGTGCGCGCGAGTGGGGCGTGGAGGGCGCGGCGGGTGGAAAGGGGATCGACAAACAGTTGCGTTGCGCAATGTTGATGAGCGCCGGGGAATTGCCGGCGCGCGGCCCGTTGAAGAATGAGGATTTCGGGTGAGGGGAATCGCGACGGGGGGGCCGGCGCCAGCGTCATGCCGCCGGCCAGGGCGGGAACGCGCGGATCCCCCGCGGTTACTTCGTCAATCCTCGCTCCTCCCATCGGTCCCAGGTCTTCAGGGCTTGACGGGCCGCCCTGCCGAACAGGAACGACAGCGTGTCGCTCTTCATCGACATCGATTTGCGGTTCACGATCCAGAAGTCCGTCAAGGCCGTTTGCTTCCCGCTCAGCATGTCCGCGATCGTCCGGCCGTTGAGGTGCGTCAGGGCGACGCCGTGACCGAAACATCCACCCGAGTAGATGATGCGTTCGTCGTCGATGAAACCGATTTTCCGCGACGATGGAGGCCTACGCCAATACGTACGACAGTGTCAGCGCGGACACGTCGCTGACAGCCGAGGGCCGCCTGGAGAAAGTGGTCAGGTTGTTGCTCGAGGACGGCAAGCAGCCCCGGACGCAAAGCCTGTTCGTGAACTTCTGGGCACTGGCGCAGACTCAGGAGTTCGCGCGGAAAATGCTCGAAGAGGGATACGGGTTTCAACGGCGCGTGATCGCCGGATTCATCGAGGCCGTGAACCCGGCGCTGTCGCAAGCCGCGCTCGCGAGGCGAGCCGCGCTGGTTACCGCGCAGATCGAGGGGCTCATCGTGTTGATACCGCAAAGAAACCGGTTCCCGTCTGATATCAAGGGAATCGAGGACGATGCGGTGATGGCCGTTCTGGCTTTAGCCAAGGCGCCATGAATTGAATCGCTGCGATGCGGTTCGACGTCTCCGGCATCGGCTCGAGTGGTCGAAGCCCGTCGAGTCGGGCGCAGAGACGTTGATGCGACGAAACTTGCTTGCAACTGGCTGGAAACAGGATCTATAAGGAGAACACGGGCAATGTCGATCGGCATGCAGGAAGCGCGCGGAGATGATTCATCCTTTGGGCGGCGAGACTCACGCGCCCGAAGAAGCAGGAAACTCGACTTTTCCATCCAGACGGTGCTGACGCTCGTCCTGGCGCTGGTTGCGCACTGCGCGTTTGCGTCGAGCAACGTGACCGACGACGAGCAGCAACAAGCGGCGTTGCGTACCCTGATGGGCACGGACCCGGCCCCGGCGGACAGTGTCAAGGGTGTCGCGCTGTCACCATGGGCGCATGGTCCATCGGCTTCCGGGCCGCTTTGGGTCGTGGCCGCATTGGTCCAGCGCCCGAGCGAGACCGTCGACGCGGAGTTGTGGACAGGTGTGCTGACCCGCGACGGGCAAGGGTTCCGCCTGCTCGCGAGCGATCGGAGCGAGCGCGTCGATACGTCGCCGATGTTATGGAGTGCCTTCCTGGCCATGGACGTCATTCCCTACCGCATCAGCGCGCAGGAAACCGCCTTCGGCGTGCTCTTTGGCAACAACTACACGTCGACCGCACATAGCGATTCGACCGGGATACTGAACCTGTACCGTTATCGCGATGGTCGCGTGACGCCCGTCTTCTCCGCGCTTACCGACTGGTCGACCTATGACAAGGACGGGGCGGCGGAATGTGAGGAGAAGAATGACGGAAAACGCGGGAAGCCGGGCGATGCACAGCAGGATTCCTGTGATGCGGAAAATACGACGGAGACGCATTACGTGCTGTCGTTCAGTCCTCACATGACGAACGGGCACTACGACCTCCTTGTGCGCCCCAAGGGAAAGGCCGGGTCGGGCAAGTCCGCGCGTTTTACCTGGAACGGGAAGACGTATCAGCCGCGCCGGTTCACGGGTGACTGACGGGCAAGAACGGGGCGGCCTCGGTCAATTGCATCCGACAGGCGTCGGCCAGGTACGACGGCTTGAACGAGCCGCTTCCGTCGTTGGCAATTGATCGCCGTGTTGCCAGGACGTCGTGGCTATCCCAGGAAGACGTCGAGGGCTTCATGCGCGGCCGGGGCCGATGGTGACGGCGATGTTCGCAAGCATCACAATGGCTTTCGCCCTTCATTCGAGAGATCCTTTAAATACCATGCAGACGGAAATCGAAGCGCCGGGCCCGGCCGGCCCGTTGAAAGGCACGCTGTTATCCCCGGGTTCCGGCGATGCCCCGGTGGTGCTGATCGTGCCGGGCTCGGGCCCGACCGACAGGAACGGTAACGCGCCGAACGGGATTCAGGCGTCAACCTACCGATTGCTCGCGGAAGGATTGCGCGATAAAGGAATCGCGTCGGTTCGAATCGACAAGCGCGGCCTGTACGGCAGCGCGTCGGCGATACCGGATGCCGATGACGTCACGATCGACGAGTACGCGGCCGACGTCCGTTCGTGGGTCGCCGCCATTCGCGCGCGGACGGGAGCTTCCCGCGTGTGGCTGTTGGGGCATAGCGAGGGCGGATGGGTGGCGTTGTCGGCTGCCCGGCAAATGGACGACATCGACGGCCTGATCCTGGTATCGACGGCAGGGCGCCCGCTAGGGCCCGTGTTGAGGCAACAACTGCAATCGAACCCGGCAAATGCGCCGATTCTTGCCAATGCAATGTCGATCCTCGAATCCCTGGAGGCAGGTGAACGGGTAGACGCGGCCAGGATCGACCCGGCACTCATGCCGTTGTTCAGGCCGCAAGTCCAGCGCTTCCTGATGAGCGAGTTGACCCTCGATCCGGCAGCGCTGGCGGCCGGTTACATGAAGCCCGTGCTTATCGTGCAGGGGGCGCGGGATATCCAGGTCGTCGTACAGGACGCGGAACTTCTGAAGCAGGCCAATCCGCGGGCCGAAATGGCGCTGATCGCCGACGCCAATCATGCGCTCAAGACGGTTCGCACGTCGGCGCTGCAGGAAAACCTCGCCGCTTATTCGAACCCGGATCTGCCGCTGGCGGATGGCGTGGTGGCGGCAATTTCGGCGTTCGTGCATGCGGCGACGAACCGGTGCCAGTTCCAATCGAATCCGGTTGATCCGTCAGGGCGGCCTTTATCGAAGCAGGCACCGGTCAAATGACGTCGAGTGTCTGCTGACGGGAAGCGGGCATGGTCACGTCAGCCAGCTTCGGTCGTACGCATCGATCGGGCGTTCGCCAGCACGCGACATTCGACGGACAAACGTCAATCGCCGGCAATCGTGCGCCGTCAACGATTCAGATAATCCGTCACGCGCGCCTGCAAATGCGTGATCGCATCAGTGAGCTGCAGATACGCGTCGACATCCATCAGCGTCCATTCCTGGCCTTCATTGCCGAAACGGATCGCGGCGATTTCCGTGGAGCTCAGCCAACCGGCGAAGAACCAGTGTGGCAGGCGGTCGGGCCGGCTCGACGGATAGACCCTGGACCAACCTATCCGGCTGCCCGGTATCGTCAATCCGAATTCCTCATGGAGTTCACGCAACACGCATGCTTCGGGCGTCTCGTTACCTTCCCTGCCTCCGCCGGGCAAGTCCCACAGGCCGGGAAACGGGATGTCGGGCTTGTCGTCACGTCGATAGACGAGGATGTCCCGGTCCTTGAAGAGCGCAATCTTCGAACCACTGAAGGGGGCAGGCGATTCCATGCATGATCCATATCGTGGAAGCAGGGCTGTCAGTGTAGATTCTCGGGTATCGACGCGTACGCTCGATTTGATATAAGCATCCGTGTGGCACGACAGCGATGTCAGGGCGCGGTACGGCCGATACGGCCGTTGAACGTTGAAAGTTGGAAATCGAACATGAAGACTTTTGCTGTAAGGAACGGCCAATGGGGACTCCGGTATCACGATCTCCCCGGGCAAGGGATACCGACATTCTTCGTTCACGGATTGGGGTGCGCGTCCTCCTGCGATTATCCGGGTGTCATGGCACAGCCTGCTTTGTCGGGGCATCGGGCGGTGCTGGTCGATCTGCCTGGATTCGGGTTCAGCGATCGGCCCGTGGACTTTTCCTACACCATTCAAGACCATGCCGGAACGATCGTGGCACTCGCCGATCATCTGGCGCTGTCGTCGCTCAACCTGTTCGGTCACAGCATGGGGGGCGCAGTGGCGATCGCCGCATCGATGCAGCTCGGTGAGCGGGTGCGACATCTCGTGCTGGGTGAGCCCAATCTGGCGCCTGGAGGCGGCTTTTTCAGCAGGAAAATCGCGGCGATGACAGAGGTGGAATATGTGCAAGCCGGGCACGCCGCACTGATCGCCGAATCCGCCGCCGACGGCAGCGATATCTGGGCTGCTTCGATGTCGGCCAGTGCTCCGTATGCAGTTCATCGAAGTGCCGTGTCGCTCATCGAGGGCAGTCATCCAAGCTGGCGCGAGCAGCTCTGTGCGATGAAGATGCCGAGAACCGTTTTGTTTGGCGCACGCTCGCTGCCCGACGTCGACACCGAACGTCTTCCCGCGGAAGGGGTGAACGTCGGCATCGTGGAAAACGCGGGTCATTCGATGGCCTGGGAGAATCCGGCCGGGCTCGCCTTGGCGATCCGGCAGGCGCTCGGGTAACCGGAAAACCGGCGTCGGCAAGTGTGCCGTCATCGACGCGACCAATGCCCGTTCGGCGTGTCCGCTTTCGTAACCGGCTGCGAGCAGTCGATCGATACCGGGCCACGACAACAGAAAACGAGCCATGACAAACCTGATTCGATTCCGTGTTCGACCGGTATTTCACGGCAGTGATCTGCTGGTCGAGGTACTCGATGATCATCGTGCAGCGGATTTCCCGAGCATCGCCGCGATCCTGCAGGATGCGCTGCATGCTGTCGAGGTTCCGCATCCGCACGGCCTTGATGAACCCGTGGTCGCAATGTTTCACGACCGCTACTTCAGCTATTGGACCTACGCGCGGGGCCACTATGAAATTGACGACGATATCTGGGGACTGTTCGTGACGGCGTCGATCGACAACTCATCCGTTATCGCGGACATCGAAAGCGCCCTCCTGTCGACGGGGAAGTTCGTCAAGGAATACGTGGATTTCCGCAAGTTCGAGTGAGTTGAAGGGGCCGGGAAAGCCTGTTCGGCAATATCGAACGACAACTCCCGGCGCCGGCAAGGATCGCCCCACGCCCCCCGATCTCACCCCCGCACTGCCTTCACCACATACTGGCTCGTCGGCACCACATCGATCTTGTCGAAGTCGATGAAGCGTCCACAGCTGTCCATCATCTCGGCCACATTGCGCTGGAATTTTTCGTCATCGCCGACCGCATCGAAAAACGCATGCGGATCGGTCATCGCCGCGGCGGGAAAGCATTCCTCGACGATCGCGTCGTAACCGGGCGCCGCATGCGTGAGCGCGCGCACGACGACGTTCTGCACATACAGGAAATTGTCCTGCGTATCGATCGCGACGCGCGTGTGATGTCCGTGCCACACGTCGAGCCATGCTTCGTGCGTGAGGCGCGGCGGCCGCTTCAGGAACGCGAGCTGCGAGAAGCCCATGGTGCGCTCGCCCGGCCGTGCTGGAAAGCGCGTATTCGGAATCGGTTGCGACTCCGTGACGAGATACGCAGCCATGTGCGGGACGACCGCACGCACCGCGTCGTCGAACGGCTGCCGAAACATCGCGTTCGCGCTATCGACCCACACCGCGACGATCCCGTCGATGCCCGGGTGCGTGTTGGTCTGCTTCAGGCCGGCGGCCGGCGCGACGTCCGCATCCGCTACGTTCACCTGCACGCCGTGCGCACCGAGCGACAGCAGCTTGTCGGCGAGTGGCGCGCGCACCGAGCGGCTCCACTGATCGGGCGCAGCCTGCGCGTCGCGCCACAACACGTAAATGACTTTCTCCATTGCTCCGGCTCCAGAGGGTAATGACGGGATCGGCGGCGTTGCCGCCGGGGTTCAGGAAGCGATTTCAGGCGATCCGGCCGACGGGTGTGCGTCCGGCGCGAACCGGTTCGCGGTCAGCGTGAACGACGGCGGAATCGGCGACGTGACGGTTTCGAACAGGCGTTCGTGGCGCGTCGCGTGAATGCGCCACGCGCCATCGCGTTTCACGTACTGGTCGTCGTAGAACGCAGTGCCGTGCAGCAGGTAGTTGTCCTCGAGATTGATCGCGTGGTCCTCGAGAAACCACACGCCGCACGCATGATCGGCCGAGACCAGCGTGAGCTCGGGGTGATGGCCGTGATGCATCGTCAGGAAAGTCGGCTTGCCGATCAGCTCGCGCAGACTCGACACGAACGCGTCGCGGCCGTCGTACACGTAGCGGCCGCCGTACAGGCGGGCCTCGCAGTCTTCGGTCAGGCAATCCGCGAGCAGCGCCCAGTCGTGCGTGTCGACCGCGCGGAAATACCGGTACTTCAACTGTCGGATCTGCTCGTACTCATGGAGCGTGCGGGTCGTGTCGTCCATCGCCGGGTCTCGTGGTGGTGTCGTTCGATGGTAGGAACGAAGCCGACTGCATCACATCGTCTGTTCGGACGAACGCGCCGTCCGCATGCGCCCCGCGCTGCGAGGACGAATCGCCGGTTTCATCCGAACGGGTGATGGCCGACGCATCGCGCGGCGGTAACGTGGCATCGACGCGGCCATCGAACCGCGCCGGCACCGAACAAGGAGACAGGATGACCCTCATCGAATCGCTGGAAGCGCGTGTGCGCCGGCTCGAGGATGCCGACGCGATCCGCCGGCTGAAGGCGCGCTACTTCATGTGCTGCGACCGCAAGGATTCCCAAGGGATGCGCGACTGCTTCGCGCCCGGCCACGTGCACATCGACTACGGCCGCATCGGCACGTTCGACACGCGCGACGCGCTCGTCGACGTATTCGCGCAACTCGGCTGCCATCCGCACATCGTCGAGATGCATCACGGCGTGAATCCCGAGATCGACGTGCTCGACGACGTGCATGCGCGCGGCACGTGGGGCCTGCACTACCAGGTGATCGACACGAACGCGCGAACGCTCACGCAGCTCGGCGCGTACTACGACGACGAATACCGGAAGGTCGACGGCGAATGGAAGATCGCGGGCACGCGCTGCGTCGTCACGTCGACGCTGTCGGCCCGTTACGAAGGCGATGCGCCGGGCGTGCTGTTCGCCGGTGCACAGCCGCCGGCCGCCTGACGCACGCCAGCGCCATGCACATGACGCACATTCCACAGGAGACATCGAACATGACACAGAACCACGATGCGCCGGTCGCCGTCGTGACGGGCGCATCGCGCGGCGCGGGCAAGGGCGTCGCGCGCGCGCTCGGTGCGGCCGGCATGACCGTCTACGTCACGGGCCGCTCGCAGAACGAAGGCGATGCGCCGCTGCCCGGCACGATTCACGAGACCGCACGCGAGATCGATGCGCTCGGCGGCCGCGGAATCGCGGTGGCGTGCGACCACGCGGACGACGCGCAGGTGAAGGCGCTGTTCGAGCGCGTCGAACGTGAAAGCGGGCGGCTCGACATTCTCGTCAACAACGCGACCTACCTGCACGATCAACTGATCCTGCCGGGCCCGTTCTGGGAGAAGTCGCTCGACCTCGTCAACATCCTCGATGTCGGGCTGCGCTCGGCCTATGTCGCGAGCTGGCACGCGGCGGCGCTGATGGTGAAGCGTCGCAGCGGGCTGATCGCGTTCACGTCGTCGTTCGGCGCGAGCTGTTACATGCACGGGGCGGCCTACGGCGCGCAGAAATCAGGTGTCGACAAGTTCGCGAAGGACATGGCCGTCGACCTGAAGCCGTTCGACGTCGCGGCCGTGTCGATCTGGATGGGCCCGCTGCGCACCGAGCGCACGACGCGCGTGTGGGAAGAACACCCGGATCTGTACAAGGAATTCTCGCTCGTCGCGGAAAGTCCGGAATTCACGGGCCGCGTGATTCACGCGATCCATGGCGATCCGCAGCGCATGGGGTTGTCGGGGCAGGTGCTCGTCGGCGCGGAAGCCGCGCTGCAATACGGCATCGCCGATCTCGACGGCAAGCAGCCGCCGTCGTACCGCGAACTGCTCGGCGGGCCCGTGCAGGCCCATCCGGCGATCGTCGCCTGAGGAGCGCACATGGGCATCCTGAAAGGCAAGATCGCGCTCGTGACGGGCGCGGGGCAGGGCGTCGGCCAGGGCGTCGCGCAGGCGCTCGCGTCGGAAGGCGCGCACGTTGCGGTGGTCGGTCGTACCCGCGACAAGCTGCTCGCGACCTGCGAGGCGATTCGCGCGCGTGGCGGCGTGGCCGAGCCGTTCGTGTGCGACGTGATGAACGCCGCGCAGATCGTGACGTGCGTCGACAGCGTCGTTGCGCGCTTCGGCGGCGTGCAGATCCTGATCAACAACGCGCAGGTCGTGCCGCTCGGCTGCCTGCTCGACGTCACCGATGCGGATTTCCTCGCGGGGCTCGAGTCGGGGCCGATCGCGACGCTGCGCATGATGCGCGCGTGCCATCCGCATCTGAAGGGCGACGGCGTGATCGTCAATTTCGCTTCGTCGGCCGCGGTGCGCTGGGATGCGTCCGGCTACGGCGCGTACGCGGCGACCAAGGAGGCGATTCGTGCGCTGACGCGCGCGGCTGCCTGCGAGTGGGGCGGGGACGGGATCCGCGTGAACGCGGTCGCACCGCATGCGTTGTCGCCGGGCCTGAAAGGCTGGGTCGACGCGAACCCGCAGGAAGCCGCCGCGTTTTTCCGCACGATTCCGCTCGGCCGCGTAGGCGACTGCGAGCAGGACATCGGGCGCGCGATCGTGTTTCTGGCGAGCCGCGACGCGGCGTACCTGACGGGCGCGACGCTGCCGCTCGACGGCGGGCAGGCGTACTGGGGCTGACGGCGGCGGCTGACGGCGGAGGCGCGCGGCACCGGCCGCGTGCCAATCATGATCCGGCAAGCGCGTGCACGCCTGCGCGCGGCGACCGGCAAACCGTAATCGAAGAGAGGACGACATGGGTCGACTGGAAGGAAAGGTAGCGATCGTCACGGGCGGTGCGCGTGGCATGGGCGCGGCGACGTGCCGGCTGTTCGTCGCGGAGGGCGCGCGCGTCGTGATCGGCGACGTGCTCGATGCGGAAGGCGAAGCGCTCGCGCGCGAGCTCGGCGATGCGGCGCGCTTCATGCGGCTCGACGTCGCCGACGAAGCGAGCTGGGTGCGCGTGACCGAAGCGACGGTCGAGCAGTTCGGCCGTATCGACGTGCTGGTGAACAATGCGGCCGTGCTGACGTTCGGCGGCATCACCGAGCTGTCGAAACGCGATTTCGAGCGTGCGGTGTCGATCAACCTCGTCGGCACGTTCGTCGGGATCCGGACGATCGCGCCGCGCATGATCGCGCAGAAAAGCGGGTCGATCGTCAACATCTCGTCGGTGGACGGGCTGCGCGGCGTGAACGCACTGGCCGCGTATGTGTCGAGCAAGTGGGGCGTGCGCGGGCTGACGAAGGTCGCGGCGCTCGAACTCGGCCATCAGGGCGTGCGCGTGAATTCGATCCATCCGGGCGGCGTGAACACCGCGATGTCGAACCCGACCGGCGCGCCGCTCGAGGAAATCAACAAGCACTATGCGAACGTGCCGCTGCAACGCGTCGGCCTGCCCGATGAAATCGCGCGCGCGACGCTGTTCCTCGCGAGCGACGAAGCGTCGTACTGCAACGGCGCCGAACTGGCCGTCGACGGCGGGATGGCGGCAGGCGCGTATTACCCCGGATTGCCGGGCGCGCCGTTTTGAGCGGGTGGGCCTGCCGCACGTTCTCGTCGGATGTTTGTGTACGCAACCTAATTCAGGGTTTGCCTGACTAGCGAAAACGTGAATTCGCACGGCCCGCGCGCTCGCTGGCCAAACGCGGGCGCGGCGGGCCGGATTTGCCGCTTCCGCGAAACCCTTGTTGGACGGCCGTCCTGGCCGTTTTCACCGCAGAAACGCGCGCAATGGCGTTGTAAAAATAATTCACAGGCAACCGGCGTGCCGGATCGCCGACATAGTTGTTTCTTGTTGCAACGCAACGTTTGCCGAATAACGGCGATGGTATGCTGGTCGCCATGGAGTTGTACGGCAGGTTGCTTGCATGGCGAAACTCGCGTTCGCACCTTCTAACGAGACGTCACCTTCTCTCGCACGCATCGCGGCATCGACACGCGCTCCGCTCGCGTGTCCCGTCCTGCGCGCCGCCGCACCCTGCGCTCCAATCGCATCCCACATCTCGCGGGCTCGCCCCGCATCCCCCATCCTCGCCCAATAATCTGGAGACACCCTCATGTCGCAAAACAATCTGGCCGAAGCAACACACGGCCCGCTGATCGCTCCGCCGGCTTTCGTCAAACATCGCAAGCTGATCGACTGGGTGTCGCGCATCGCGGCGCTCACGGAGCCCGAGCGTGTCGTGTGGTGTGACGGTTCGCAGGAAGAAAACGACGCGCTGTGCCAGGCGATGGTCGACCAGGGCACGCTCAAACGGCTGAACCCGGCGAAGCGCCCGAACTCGTATCTCGCGCAATCCGATCCGTCCGACGTCGCGCGCGTCGAGGATCGCACGTTCATCTGCGCGGCATCGCGCGACGACGTCGGCCCGACCAACAACTGGATCGCGCCCGCCGAAATGCGCGAGACGCTCAACGGCCTGTTCCGCGGCTCGATGCGCGGCCGCACGCTGTACGTCGTGCCGTTCTCGATGGGCCCGCTCGGCTCGCCGATCGCGCACGTCGGCGTCGAGCTGTCCGACAGCCCGTACGTCGCCGTGAACATGCGGATCATGACGCGCATGGGCCGCGAGGTGTATGACGTGCTGGGCGAGGACGGCGATTTCGTGCCGTGCGTGCACAGCGTCGGCCATCCGCTCGAAGCCGGCCAGCAGGACGTGCCGTGGCCGTGCAACCCGGTCAAGTACATCGTGCATTTCCCCGAGACGCGCGAGATCTGGAGTTTCGGTTCGGGCTACGGCGGCAACGCGCTGCTCGGCAAGAAGTGTTTCGCGCTGCGTATCGCATCGACGATGGGGCGCGACCAGGGCTGGCTCGCCGAACACATGCTGATCCTCGGCGTGACGTCGCCGGCCGGCAAGAAGTATCACGTCGCGGCCGCATTCCCGTCCGCGTGCGGCAAGACGAACTTCGCGATGCTGATTCCGCCGCAGGGCTTCGATGGCTGGAAGGTCACGACGATCGGCGACGACATCGCGTGGCTGAAGCCGGGCCGCGACGGCCGACTGTATGCGATCAACCCGGAAGCCGGCTTCTTCGGTGTCGCGCCGGGCACGGGCGTGAAGACCAACCCGAACGCAATCTCGACGCTCACGGAAAACGTGATCTTCACGAATGTCGCGCTGACGGAAGACGGCGACGTGTGGTGGGAAGGGCTGACCGACACGCCGCCCGCGAAGCTGACCGACTGGCAGGGCAACCCGTGGACGCCGGAGATCGGCAAGGAGACGGGCCGCAAGGCGGCGCATCCTAATTCGCGCTTCACGGCGCCGGCCGCGCAGTGCCCGTCGATCGACGACGACTGGGAGAACCCGGCCGGCGTGCCGATCGACGCGTTCATCTTCGGTGGCCGCCGTTCGACGACCGTGCCGCTGGTGACCGAAGCACGCGACTGGGTCGAAGGCGTGTACATGGCTGCGACGATGGGCTCGGAGACGACCGCCGCGGCGGTCGGCCAGCAGGGCATCGTGCGCCGCGATCCGTTCGCGATGCTGCCGTTCTGTGGTTACAACGTCAGCGATTATTTCGCGCACTGGCTGAAGCTCGGCAAGCAGCTCGAAGGCGCCGGCGCGAAACTGCCGAAGATCTACTGCGTGAACTGGTTCCGCAAGGATGCGAACGGCAAGTTCGTGTGGCCGGGCTTCGGCGAGAACATGCGCGTGCTGAAGTGGATGCTCGACCGTCTCGAAGGCACGGGCGGCGGCGGCGAGCATGCGTTCGGCGTGTCGCCGGCGTATGAGGACCTGCACTGGGACGGCCTCGATTTCACGCGCGAGCAGTTCGACGCGGTGACGTCGATGAACGCCGACGAATGGCGTGAGGAGCTGAAACTGCATGCGGCGCTGTTCGACATGCTGAAGCTGCGCCTGCCGGCTGAAATGACCGACACGATGAAGAAGATCGAGCAGCGTATCGGCGCCTGACGGCCCGCATCGACGTTGTCGCTCCGACGTCCCGCCGCCGGCATTCGTTGCCGGCGGCGGGACGTTTTTGCATCCGCGCCGCACACGCGCCGTTTGCCTACTGCGCGCGGCAATGCGCAACGACTTCATCGACCGCACGCTGCACATCGCCGCGCCGGTAGCGCAGCAGCGCGCTGTCGGCGGGATCGGGCTCGTACGACACGACGTTGCCGCGCCCCGTGTAGATCGCGATGTCGGGCAACAGCGGATGCTCCTGGTCGAGCGACGGGACGTCCCGCGGATTGCCCGCCGCGCGGAAGAAGGCCGCGAAGTAGTCGGCGAAGCTGAGGTTCTCGTCGCCGACGAGGTAGGCCTTGCCTGCTTCGCCGCGCTGCAGCGCGCCCCAGATCGCTTCCGACAGCGATTGCGTCGAGATGAAGTTGCTGCCGCCGGCCGGCCCGAACACGGGCAGCCCCGCGAACTGGCCTTGCGCATAGCCGGTGTAGGCAGCGAACATCTCGTTGCGCAGCCCCGGCACCGACCCGACGACGAACGGCGCGTTGACGCTGCAGACGGCGAACGACTGCGTCGCGAGCGCGCGGACACGTTCGTCGGCGAGATGGCGCGAGCGCACGTACGGCACCGTGTCGACGAGCGCCGGCGCGACCTGCGGATAGAAGCTGCCGACCAGCACCGCGCGCTTCACGCCCGCGTCGCGCGCGAGCGCGAAAAAGCGCGGCACCGCGTCGACGTTCGCGCGCTCCCAGTGCGCGGCTTCGTCGGTGCCGGGCGGCAGGTGGCGGATGTCGTTGCCGGCCGCGAACACCACCGCGTCGAACGGCGCGAGATCGTCGCGCGTGAAGTTGCCGGCCACGTAGTCGCGCAGCAGCACGTCGAACTGCGCGAGTGCGCTGCCGGGGGCGGGTGGCTTGCGTGCGGCGAGCGTGACGGGATTGCCCTGCGCGTGCAGGTGCAGCGCGGCATGGCCGCCGATGAGGCCGGTGCCGCCGACGATCAGGATCTTCATGGTGTCTCCGGTAGCGGCGCTGTCGTGCCGCGTGAAATGAACAGGCGGGCGGTGCCGCTCAGAAATTGAAGCCGTTGCCCGTGACGACGGGCATGTTGGTCCAGAAGCCGTTCGGGTCGCGATACCAGCCGGCCGCCGCGAGCGCGCCGCCGTCGACATGCAGCGTCGTGCCGGTGACCCACGCGGCGAGCGGGCTCGCGAGGTACAGCGCGGCCCCCGCGATATCGCCGGCCGTGCCGAAGCGCCCGAGCGGGATCCAGCGCGGGATGTGCTCGCGATGCTCGGCCGCGACCATCGCGCTGACGGGCACCTGCGGCGTCTCGGTGGTTTCGGGGGCGATCTGGTTCACGCGAATACCGGCCGGCCCGAGTTCGAGCGCGAGGCTTTTCGTGAAGCCGGTCAGCGCGGCCTTGAACGACGCGTACACGGTGCAGTTCGGAATGGCGCGAAAGCCTTCGATCGACGACACGCCGACGATGCTGCCGCCCGCGCCGCGCTTGCGCAGCAACGGCAGCATCGCGCGCGTGACGACGAACACCTGGCGCAGGTTCGCGTCGAACAGCCGCGCGATGTCGTCGTCGGTGCAGTCGTCGAACGGTTTCGCGATCTGCAGGAAGTCGCCCACATTGTTGACGAGCACGTCGAGGCCGCCGAAGCGCGCGTCGACGGTTCGTGCGAACGCATCGACCTGGTCGCGGTGCGTGACGTCGACGGTGCCGACGAGCGCGTCGACGCCCGCCGCCTCGAGCGCCTGGCGCACGTCCTGTGCGCGGGCCGGGTCGATCTCGGCTACCGCGACGCGCGCGCCGGCCGCGCCGAACGCTTCCGCACATGCGCGGCCGATGCCCGCGCCGCCGCCGGTGACCAGCACGGTCTTGCCGTTGAATGAAATCATCGATGAACTCCTTTGAACGGGAGGGCAGTGCGTCGCGTCACAGCGACGACACCAGTTGCGCGTTGTCGATCCGCAGCTCCGCACCGTTCACGAAACGCGATTCGTCGGACGCGAGGAACAGCACGAGATTCGCGACGTCCCGCGGGTCGCACATGCGTGCCATCGGATCGCTGCCGATGCCGAGCGCGGCCGGGTCGAGATCGGGCATCAGCGCCTGCGTCATCGGCGTCCAGATCCCGTCCGGATGGATCGAGTTGCAGCGGATGCGGTAACCGCTGCGCTTGCAGTGCACGGCGACGCTGCGCGCAAGCGCCGTCACCGCGCCTTTCGACCCGGTGTATGCGCACATCATCGGCAGCCCGCCGAGCGCGGCGACCGACGACATCATCACGATCGAACCCGGCGTGTCGTTGCCCTTCATCGCGCCGATCGCATATTTGCAGCCGAGGAAATAGCCGTCGGCGTTGGTGCGCATTACGCGGCGCCACGTGTCGAGGCTCGTGTCCTCGATCGAGCCGACCGGGCAGATCGCCGCGTTGTTGACGAGCACGTCGAGGCGGCCGAAACGGTCGAGCGTCGATGCGATCGCCTGTCGCCAGCCGTCCTCGTCGGCGATGTCGTGGCGGACGAACAGTGCGGCGTCGCCGATCTCGCGTGCGAGCGCGCGGCCGGCATCCTCGTCGATGTCGGTCAGCACGACACGCGCGCCTTCGGCGGCGAGCAGCAGCGCATCCGCGCGGCCGACGCCGCTTGCCGCACCGGTGACCAGCGCGACCTTGTTTGCGACTCGATTCATGGTCGGTCGTTTTCCCTTGACGTTGAAAGAAGGCGGGCGCTCACGCGGCGCCCGGTGCGCAGCCGGCCTTGATCGCGTCGAGCGCGGCAGTGCCGTAGATCTGCGCGATCGTGTCGTCGACGCGCGGGTTGGTGCGCAGTTCGTGGCCGCCGTCGACCGCGAAACTCTGGCCGGTCACCCAGCCCGACTCGGGGCCCGCGAGATAGCGCACCGCATGCGCGATCGCTTCCGGTTCGCCGAGCGTGCCGAGCGGGATCTGCTCGAGAAAGCTGTCGACGAGCGCGCGGTTGTCGAACATCGGCGCCGTTGCTTCGGAGCGCGTGAGGCCCGGGCGCACCGCGTTCACGCGGATCTTCGCGCCGGCCAGTTCCTCGGCCGCGCCGCGCACGAGCGCTTCGAGCGCAGCTTTCGCGGTGCAGTACGCGGACAGCCAGCGGAAGTTGATTCGCGCGGCCGTCGACGAGATGCAGACGATCGCGCCGCCGCCGCTGTCGGCGAGCCGCGGCGCGGCATGACGGATCGCGGCGAACGCGCTGTGCAGGTTCAGGTCGATTTCGGCGCGGAAGGTGTCGGCGTCGTGCAGCAGCAGCGGCCGGAAACCTGCACCGCCAACCGTCGGCACGACGATGTCGAGGCGATGGTCGAGCGCCCACGCGCAGTCGAGCGCGGCCTGCAGGTCGCCTTCGTCGCAGGCGTCGCCCGCGTGGATCGCGACGCGGCTGCCGGGCACCGCGTCGGTCAGTTGCCGTTGCGTGCGTTCGAGCGCGTCGCGGCGGCGGCCCATCAGCACGACGGCCGCGCCGTCGGCGACGAGCGCGTGCGCGCAGGCCGCGCCGATGCCGCCGGCGCCGCCCGTGACGAGTGCGGTGCGGCCGTCGAGGGGAGCAGCGGTGCGCATCGTTCAGCCCTCCAGCGGCAGGTCTTGCGACCAGTCGACGTGCAGCATGCGCGCGGCGAAACGCCACGTGCCGCCGTCGAACACGCAGCGGTCGCGATAGCGCAGCCCCCAGTCGAGCTTGCGTTTCACGCCGTCGCGCACGTAGACGTGGCAGGCGACGCCATAGGTCTCGACGTCGGCCTCGCCGCCGTCGAGCGTCACGAGCTGGTTGTGCACGTGATGCTGGGTCGCTTCGTAGCGCTCGATCACGCGCATGCCCGTCACGATCGCGTCGCGATCGTCGAAGCGGAAGCCGGGGCCGGCGAGCTGCGCGTCGGGCGTGAAGAGGGCGGTGAGTCGCGGCCAGTCGCGCCGGTCGACGGCTTGCGCGTAGCGGCACGCCAGTTCGTACAGCGCGTGGCGGGGATTCGAATCGGTCATGCAGTGCTCCCGTGGAAGAACGGAAAGAGTCGGCCGCGCCGCGAGTGCGGACGCGGCGGCATTGCGACGTCGAGGCGAAGGTTCGCATCGGAGCGATGGCGACTCATCATCCATTCGGAGCAGGGCGAGGGTCGGGGAAAACACCGGGGCCGGGCGCCGCGTGCCGCGCGATCGCGCCCGGATGGTGCGGCGCAGCGACCGGCGTGCGACAGGCGTCTGACGATTGGCGTGGCCGGCCGCGACTGGCGCGCAACGCGCCGCGTCTCCTCCGCGTGTGCGAAGCCATCGCGCACGATGCTGCGATGCGACACGCCGTGCGCCCGCCGCTCAGCGTTTGCCCCTAGTCGAAATGGACGATGGCCGGCGGCCGGGCGCTGGCTACCGTGCAGTCATCCGGTGCCGCATGCGATGCACGCCGGACACGAACCGCACCAGCGGACAACCGGAGGGGACGACGATCATGAGACTGACGACTCGCAAGCTATGCGTACTGGCGATGGGCACGTTCGCTGCCATGGCGATGGCGCGATACGGCGCCGATCAGGTTCCGTCGCCGCCGTATGCGGCCGGCATCCTGCAATGCCGCTCGGTCGACGCGAACGGGCTGCCGGCCGGCTGCGTGCCGATCGATCCGTCGCACTTCGGTTTCGCCGCGCTGCGCGGCATGTGACGTCCGCGCGGCTACGCGCCGCGCAGGCCGGCAGCCGTGGCGGCGCGATGGCGTACCAACGCCCTTCGCCCGACCACGTCGTAATCATCGCGCGGGCCGATCCCGTTTGATGCGGGTCGCGGCTTCAACCGGGCACGGGACGCGTGCGTCGTGCACGCGCACCGTCGCACGCCCGATCCGGCATTCAGGCATTGCGGCGGCAACGTCGGCAACGGGCCGCCTGTCGGCCCTCACCGCGTCCGCGGCTTTCCATCGCTTCCCTCAGGTTTCCTACACGCTGACCCATTCCTCATGTCATCCGACTATTCCCTGACTCACCCCCTGAACATTCGCGACGTGCATCGCTGGGATGCCGAACACGATGTCGTGATCGTCGGCTTCGGCGCGGCCGGCGCCTGTGCGGCGATCGAAGCCGCGCGCGCCGGCGCCGACACGCTGATCGTCGAGCGCGCGTCGAGCTACGGCGGCACGAGCGCGCTGTCGGGCGGCGAGATCTACCTCGGCGGCAGCGGCGGCACGCCCGCACAGCGGCAGGCCGGCTTTACCGACGACACCGAGGATCTGTACCGCTACCTGATGCTGGCCGGCGGGCGCGACGCCGACGAGGCGAAGGTGCGGCTCTACGCGAACGAAAGCCTGGCGCATCACGACTGGCTCGTCGCGCAGGGCCTCACGTACAAGAACACGTTCATTGCCGAGCGGATCGTCGAACCGGAGACCGACGATTGCCTGATCTGGTCGGGCAGCGAGGAAGCCTGGCCGTTCAGCGAGGCCGCGAAGCCGTGCCCGCGCGGGCACACGCCGCAATGGCCGGGCTGGGGCGGCGGGCAGATGCTGATGCGGGTGCTGGCCGAACGCGTGGCGGCGCTCGGCGTCGCGACGCGTTACGACACGCGCGCGCTCGCATTGATCGTCGACGACGATGGCGCGGTGCGAGGCGTCGTGCTGCGCGCGTATGGCGAGACGGCATGCGTGCGTGCGCGTCGCGCGGTGATCCTGTGCGCGGGCGGTTTCGCGATGAATCGCGACATGGTGCGCCGCCATGCGCCGCAGTTCCTGCGCTCGGATGAGCCGATCGGCAGCCCCGGCGACGACGGCTCGGGCATCCTGCTCGGCCAGAGCGCGGGCGGCGCGGCGATCCACATGGACCAGGGCTTCGTCAGCCTGCCGTTCTATGCACCCGAATCGCTGATCCGGGGAATCTTCGTGAACGCGCGCGGCCAGCGCTTCATCAACGAGGACGGTTATCACGGCCGCACGGGTCATCACGCGTTCCACCAGGCCGGCGACCGCATCTACCTGCTCGTCGACCAGGCGACGTACCGCGAGCCGCCCGCGATTGCGCGGATCGGCATCGCGGCGGCCGGCGAAACGTGGGAGGAAGTCGAACGCGACCTGCAGATGCCGGCCGGCACGCTGACGGCGACTGTCAACGTCTACAACCGCCATGCTGCCGAAGGCGCCGATCCGCTGTTCCACAAGGCGGAGAAATGGCTGCAGCCGCTGATCGAGCCGCCGTTCGTCGCGCTCGATTGCCGGATCGACTACGCGTTCTATCCGCATTTCACGCTCGGCGGGCTCGACACGCTGCCGACCGGGCAGGTGGTCGACGCGACGCGCGCGCCGGTGCCGGGGCTCTATGCGGCCGGCCGCACGACCTGCGGGCTGCCGCGCTGGGGCGCCGGGTACAGCTCGGGGTTGTCGCTGGCCGACGCGACGTTCTTCGGCCGGCAGGCCGGCCGTCACGCCGCGCAGGCGGGGTGCGACGCGCTGCGCAACGCCGCGTAGCGTTGGCAGGGTGGAAATGAACGACGCCCCGGGCAATCGTCTTGCCCGGGGCGTCGTCGTTTCGGGTACCCAAGTGCCCAGGTGCTTGAGCGGTTCAGCCGCTCAGCCGCCAACCAGGCCAACCCGCCGTC
Organism: Burkholderia reimsis; assembly: GCF_003294055.1. Classification (NCBI taxonomy): domain Bacteria; kingdom Pseudomonadati; phylum Pseudomonadota; class Betaproteobacteria; order Burkholderiales; family Burkholderiaceae; genus Burkholderia; species Burkholderia reimsis. The sequence continues at coordinate 63,880 of NZ_QMFZ01000020.1, read as the reverse complement.
AGCCGAGGTCGAGCGCGTTCGTGAGGTCGCCCGGCGGCGTCGCGCCGCGCGCGGCGAACGCCTTGTTGCGCGCGACCACGCCGTCGAGCGGCGCGAGCCCGTGCACGCGGCTGATGAAGCGCAGGATCGAGTTCGTGTCGTACAGCGTGTGATCGACGAAACCCTTCTTCGCGAACGGCGAGATCACGAGCGCCGGAATCCGTGAACCGGGGCCCCAGCGGTCGCCCACCGGCGGCGCGACGTGATCCCACCAGCCGCCGTTCTCGTCGTGCGTCATCACGATCACGGTGTTGTCCCATTGCGGTCCGCGCCGGATATGGTCGATCACCGTCGCGATGTGACGGTCGCCGGATTCGATGTCCGCATAACCCGCATGCATGTTCAGGTTACCCTGCGGCTTGTAGAACGTGACGGCCGGCAGTCGGCCCGCGTCGATGTCGGCGATGAAGTGGTTGGTCGACGGCTCGTCGCCGAGCCCGGCGTCGCGCAGGTGCTTGCTGCGCGCCTCGGTGCCGGGCGCGTAGTTCGCGAAATAGTTGAACGGCTGGTGGTGGTACTGGAAATCGGGCACGGTGCCCGTGTCGCGATGCTCGAGCGCGTACTGCCATGCGCCGCTGTACCACGCCCAGTCGATGTTCTTTTCCGACAGGCGATCGCCGATCGTCGCATAACCCTGCGGCGGCATCACGCGATGGTCGGCCGGGTCCGCATACGCGGCGTTGCCCGGGTCAGGCGGCGGCACGTAGCTCGGCTGGTACGGCGGCGCCATCGTGTTCACGCCATAGCCGTCCGGCGTCAGCGGGCCGTCGCCCGCGAACTTCGGCGGGCCGTCGAGCGCGGACGCGGGCGAATCGTCGGCGAGCTTCAGGCGCGTACCGGCCGGATCGTCGCCTTCGACCTTCGACAGCAGTTTCGCCGCATGCGGATGCTTGTGCGCGTCCGGATACAGCGGCGGCTGCGCGGAGATCAGGAACATGTGGTTCATCCACGAACCGCCGAAGGCCGCCATGAAGAAGTTGTCGCACAGCGTGTATTGCCGCGCGAGGTTCCACAGCCGCAGCGTGTCGGCCGAATTGCGGTAATGGCCCATCACGAGACCGCCCGAATCGGCCCACGCGGCGAACTGGTCGTTGCGGCCGCCCGCGATCTGCATCTGGTTCTGGTAGAAGCGGTGCCACAGGTCGCGCGTGATCACGCCGTTCGGCAGCGGCTTGCCCTGCGCGTCCGTGATCCGGAACGGCGCGTTCGGCAGCTTGTCGATGTCGCGCTCGGCGATCGCGTAGCGCTTGCCGTCCACTTCCTGCGCCTGCGGCACGAGCCCGCCCCAGATCTTCGGCAGCACGGGCAACGGCGTCTTGCCGTCGCGATCGAGCTGCTGCGCGTGCTCGGGCCGCACCTCGCTCAGCGGATGGCTTACGCCCGGGAAATCGCCGTACAGGTTCGCGAAGCTGCGGTTTTCCGCGTAGATCACGACGATGTGCCGCACGCGCTGGCGCAACGCTTCGTCGACGCGCAGATCGGCGGCGGAACGCGGCGCGCCGGTGGTTTCGCAGCCGCTGAGCGCGACACCCGCACCGAGCGCGGCAAGGCCGCCGAGCACGCGGCGGCGGTCGGGATCGGCAGGAAGGTCGTCGGGGCGATCGGGGGTGTCGTTCACGTCGTGGGTTCCTCGAATGGGCGGGTGGACGGGGCGTGATGCACGGCGGTGCCGCACCGGCTGCCGTGCCCAACGATGGAAGGCAACGGCCCGTATGGCGTATCGGCGCGTGCGATGCATCTGTCACAAAAATGTCACGAACGCGACTATAACGCGGCAACGGGGGCGGATGAAAGGTGTTTGTCGGACGATTCCCGTCGCGCCGCGAGCGATGCGCGACGCACTCGCGCGAACTAGACTTGATTCAGGGGCGGCGCGTCGCGGCGTGCCGCCCGGGCGAGGATTGCCCGGCGATGCCGGCCGACGGCGTTGTCGCGGCATCGTTGATGCGCAGGAGCGAGGCGAGATGGCACGCATGACTACCGCTGCCGCATGGCCGCCGACGCCGCGCGCGGGCTGCGCGCACTGCGCGCACAGCCACGCACGTCCGCCGTGCCGCGGCAGCGCAGCGTAGCGTCGCGCGCACGTCCGGCCGGATGCCATGGACAGGAAATTCGACTACCCGGGATTGCTGATCGCGGCGGGCTTCTTCGTGCTGTTCGCCGCGCAGTTGCTGATGCTGCGTCCGTCGTCGGCGTCGATCGCGTACAGCGATTTCCACCGGCTCGTCGCCGCACGGCTCGTCGACGATCTCGAAGTCGGCCCCGCATCGATCACGGGCACGCTGAAGATGCCGCAGGCCGGCGCGATGCTGCCGGCGTCCGACGCCTCGGCCGTGCAGCAGGCCGGCGCGCCGTGGCGGTTCACGACCAACCGCGTGAGCGACGAACACCTGACCGACACGCTGACCGCGGCCGGCATCCGCTATCACGGCGCGCCCGACACGAGCTGGATGGCATCGCTTGCCTCGTGGCTGCTGCCGCTCGTGCTGTTCGTGTTCATCTGGAACATGATGCTGCGCAAGCGCGGCGGGCTGCAGGATTTCACCGGGATGGGCAAGAGCCGCGCGCGCGTGTACGTGCAGCAGGAAACCGGCATCACGTTCGACGATATCGCGGGCATCGACGAAGCCAAGGCCGAACTGCAGCAGATCGTCGCGTTCCTGCGCAACCCCGAACGCTACCAGCGGCTCGGCGGCAAGATCCCGAAGGGCGTGCTGATCGTCGGCGCGCCCGGCACCGGCAAGACGCTGCTCGCGCGCGCGGTGGCCGGCGAGGCGGCCGTGCCGTTCTTTTCGATCAGCGGCTCGGCGTTCGTCGAGATGTTCGTCGGCGTCGGCGCGGCGCGCGTGCGCGACCTGTTCGAGCAGGCGCAGCAGAAGGCGCCGTGCATCGTGTTCGTCGACGAGCTCGACGCGCTCGGCAAGGTGCGCGGCGTCGGCCCGATGTCGGGCAACGACGAACGCGAGCAGACGCTCAACCAGTTGCTCGTCGAGATGGACGGCTTCCAGGCCGGCTCCGGCGTGATCATCATGGCCGCGACGAACCGGCCGGAGATCCTCGATCCCGCGCTGCTGCGGCCGGGCCGCTTCGATCGCCACATCGCGATCGACCGGCCCGACGTGAACGGCCGCCGGCAGATTCTCGGCGTGCATGTGAAGCGCGTGAAGCTCGCGGCGGACGTCGATCTCGGCGAGCTGGCATCGCGCACGCCGGGCTTCGTCGGTGCCGATCTCGCGAACGTCGTCAACGAGGCCGCGCTGCATGCGGCCGAACTCGGCAAGCCGGCGATCGGGATGGCCGACTTCGACGAGGCGATCGATCGCGCGCTGACGGGCCTCGAACGCAAGAGCCGCGTGATGAACGCGCAGGAGAAGCTGACCATCGCGTATCACGAGGCCGGCCATGCGCTCGTCGCGGAAAGCCGCGCGCATTGCGACCCGGTGAAGAAGGTGTCGATCATTCCGCGCGGCGTGGCGGCGCTCGGTTATACGCAGCAGGTGCCGACCGAGGATCGCTACGTGTTGCGCCGGAGCGAACTGCTCGACCGGATCGATGCCTTGCTCGGCGGGCGCGTTGCCGAGGAGCTCGTGTTCGGCGACGTGTCGACGGGCGCGCAGAACGATCTCGAACGCGCGACCGCGATGGCGCGCCACATGGTCATGCAGTACGGGATGAGCGAGAAGATCGGGCTCGCGACGTTCGACGACGGCGATGTGCGCCAGGGCATGCCCGGCGCGTGGCATGCGGGCGACGGGCGCTGCAGCGAGCACACCGCGCGGATGATCGACGACGAGGTGCGCACGCTGCTCGCCGACGCGCATGCGCGGGTCGCGATGACGCTCGGCGAACGCCGCGATGCGCTCGAACGCATCGCGCGACGGCTGCTGCAATCCGAGGTGCTCGAGCGCGAAGCGCTGCAGGCGCTGATCGACGGGCGCGTCGAACCGTCGTCCGCGGCGCCGGCTGCACCGGCACCGGACGATGAAGCCGGCGCACGCGGCGGCGCGATCGAAACGGAGCACGCGTCCGCAGTCGAGCGCGATTTCGTCGCATACGGGCCGCCACGCGAACCCGAGCGCTGAAGGTGCCGCGACCTGCGGGCGGCGCGCATCGATGCGACTGCGTGCCGGCATTCCTTTCCCAGTTGATCCGCGCGGAGTCGCCATGAGCGAGGCGCACATATCGGTCGATGTCGCGCAGCAGGCGCGCTTCTGTTTCGAAGTGGTGTTTCCCGGCACGACGCTGTCGCCGGTGCTCACCGACGAACCGCCGCCGCTCGGCGAAGGACGCGGGCCGAACCCGATCCGGTTGCTGGCCGCGGCGGTCGCGACCTGTCTCGCGGCGAGCCTGCTGTTCGCGCTGGAAAAGCAGCATGTCGATCCGCAGCCGATTGCCGCACACATCGATGTCGACATGGTGCAGAACGAAGCGGGCAGGGTGCGCGTGGGCGCGATGTCGGTACGGCTGTCGATCGGCAGGACGTGGGCCGATCTCGCGGCGGCGACGCGCGTGCTCGATCAGTTCGATGCGTACTGCGTGCTGACGGAGAGCCTGCGAGAAGGCATTCCGGTGTCGGTCGACCTGTGCGATGTGAGCGGCGCGGCGCTCGAATACGCGGCGACGGACGCGTGAGCGCGCGTCAGGATTCGGCCGCGGCCGCGACTTCGGCCGCTTCGGCGAGCGCGTCGAGAAAGCGCGTGCGCCACCAGTGCACGTCGGTCTTGCGCAAGATCGTCATCAGCGCCGCATGACGCTGGCGGCGCTCCTCGAGCGGCATTGCGAGCGCACGCTGGATCGCCTGCGCGGTGCCTTGCGTGTCGTATGGATTGACGAGCAGCGCCGACTTCAGCTGCTCGGCCGCGCCGGCAAAACGCGACAGCACGAGCACGCCCGGATCGGCCGCGTCCTGCGCGGCGAGAAATTCTTTCGCGACGAGGTTCATCCCGTCGCGCAGCGGCGTGACGAGCGCGACGCGGCTCGCGCGATAGAGGCCCGGCAGGCGCTTGCGCGCGACGGTGCGGTGAATGTAGCGCATCGGCATCCATTCGAGTTCGCCGTAGTCGCCGTTGATCGCGCCGCACAGGCTGTCCATCTCGCGCCGCAGGTCGTCGTATGCGCCGAGATTCTCACGGCTCGGCGCGGCGATCTGGATCAGCGTCGCGCGGTCGCGGTTCTCCGGATACTGTTCGAGCAACTCGCGGAACGCATGCACGCGCTGCGGCAGCCCTTTCGTGTAATCGAGCCGGTCGACGCCGACCAGCAACTGGCGCCGCGAATATTCGTCGCGCATCCGCTCGAACATGTCGAGGCCGTCGCGGTCGCGCGCGAGCGCCTCGAATTCGTCGACGTTGATGCCGATCGGGAACGCGCCGGCCGAGAGCGTGCGGCCGAATGCACGCAGCCGGCCGTCGGGCAGCCGCGCGGCGCCGGCTTCCGCTTCGACGTAATGCTCGAAGTGGAGCAGATCCGACTCGGTCTGGAAGCCGACGAGATCGTATGCGAACAGCGAGCGCATCAGCCATTCGTGTTCCGGGATCGCGGCCATGATCGGCGGCGGCGGCATCGGGATGTGCAGGAAGAAACCGATCGGATTCGTACAGCCCATCGCGCGCAGCTCGGCGGCGAGCGGAATCAGCTGGTAGTCGTGGACCCAGATGGTGTCGTCGGGACGCAGCAGCGTGCGCAGCTTGCGCGCGAACAACTGGTTCACGCGCCGGTAGCCGTCGGCGAAGCGGCGGTCGAACTGCGCGAGATCGAGCCGGTAGTGAAACACCGGCCACAGCACGTTGTTCGAATAACCGAGGTAGTAGGCGTCGTAGTCCTGCGGGTCGAGATCGATCGTCGCGAGCTGGATGCCGCCGACGTTCTGGATCTGCACGTCGTCGCCATGCGCGGGCTGGTCGTCGCTGCCGCGCAGCTTTCCGCTCCAGCCGAACCAGACGCCGCCGGATTCCTGCAGGCTGTCTTTCACGGCAACGGCGAGCCCGCCGGCTGCGGCTTTACGGGGATCTGCAATGCGATTGGATACGACGACGAGTCGGCTCACCAGCTCTCCTGACGATTGTTGGGGGAAGGTTCGTGCGGCCGTGGCGCGAGAAGCTGACGCCGCCATCGGCACGCGGTGTGCGAAGCGATGGGGCCGCAATACGATCGGACGGGAGTCAGGGCACGCGATTCGCCGTCCGAACGCGGAGTGCTTTTTTAAGCATACTCGTCATTCGTTCGTTTTAAAAGTCTGCGTCGGCGAGCGACGTGCGTGCGAACGCGGCGTTATCTCCATGCCGCCGGTGTGGCAACACGCGATACATGGCCGGGATCGAAACTTGCGCAACGCTGCAATCGCGGCGTGCGCGACGGCATGCGGAGGACGGGCATCGCGCGCGATCGTCCGTGACGATGCGCGTTTCCGGATAGGCGCACGATGCCGCGCCGGTCGGTAGAAACGACCGGCGACGACGCGGCTGCGCCGATGCGCGAGCTACACGCGCGCGTGCCGCGAACCGGAAAAGGAGACGTGCGACGCGCGCGTGCGAACGGATCGAGCCGGACGGTGACGATGCACGGCCCATCGCGCGGTATGCGCAAGCGTGACGCAGGCAGACCGGCGAATCAGCGTGCGCATCGTCGTCTCCTTGCGGTATCTGCTACGCGGCGGCCGGTTGCCAGTGATGCGCGGCGGGTTCTTGCGCGTGCGTGCCCGACGACGTCACGTGCGTGCCGGACGGCATCCGGAACGCGGCAACCGTTTCGGACAGCTCGCGACCTTGCGCCTCGAGCGACTTCGATGCGGCCGCGGCCTGCTCGACGAGCGCCGCGTTCTGCTGGGTCGTCTCGTCCATCTGCGTGATCGTCAGGTTCACCTGGTCGATGCCGCGGCTCTGCTCGGCCGACGCGGCCGCGATCTCGCCCATGATGTCCGTCACGCGCGCGACGGCCTGCGTGACGTCCGACATCGTCTTGCCGGCTTCGCCGGCGAGCGCCGAGCCGTCGCGGATCGTCTGCACCGACGCGGTGATCAGTTCCTTGATCTCCTTTGCCGCCGTCGACGAGCGTTGCGCGAGACTGCGCACCTCGCTCGCCACGACCGCGAAGCCGCGGCCCTGTTCGCCCGCCCGCGCGGCTTCGACCGCCGCATTCAGCGCGAGGATGTTGGTCTGGAACGCGATGCCTTCGATGATGCCCGTGATGTCGGCGATCTTCGACGAGCTTTGGCCGATTTCCGTCATCGTGTCGACCACGCGGCCGACCACCGAGCTGCCGCGATGCGCGACATCCGACGCATTCGCGGCGAGCGCGCTCGCCTGTTGCGCGTTCTCGGCATTCAGCCGCACCGTCGACGTGAATTCCTCCATCGTCGCGGCGGTTTCCTGCAGCGACGCGGCCTGTTCCTCGGTGCGCTGGCTCAGGTCTAGGTTACCCGACGCGATCTCGCTCACGGCATGCGCGATGCTGTTCGATGAATCGCGCACGCGGCCGACGATGCCGATCAACCGCTCGTTCATCGTCCGCAGCGCTTCGAGCAGGTCGCGGGTCTCGTCATTGCCGCTGACGTGGATGCGACTGCCGAGATCGCCGTTCGCGACCGTGCGCGCGACGTCCACGGCCGAGCCGATCGGCACCGTGATCTTGCGCGTCAGCCACAGGCTGCCGCAGGCCGCGAGCGCGACCGCGATCAGGCAGATGCCGGCCAGCAGGTTGCGCTCCATCGCATAACGATCCGCGAATTGCCGGGCGATCGCGAGTTCGCGTTCATGCGTATAGGTCGCGTAGGCATCGGTCGCACGCACGAGCTGCGCGAGCAGCGGGCGGCAGTTGTCGTCGATGTCCGCGGTCGCCTCTTCTTTCTTGCCGGCCTGCGCGAGCCCGACGATACGCAGCGCGACGGGCCCGTAGCTGGATTCGATGCGGGCGATGTTGTCCACCAGTTCGCGCGCGCGATCGGAGGTGTCGGTCGCGTTCGCCATCATCTCCTTGAGCTTCGCGAGATGTTCCTGCACGTCCTTGTGCGCCTGGTTCACCTCGGCCAGTTCGAACTCGAGATCGGACGGTTTGGTCACGAGCACGATGTTGCGCGCGGCGATCGCGCGCCGGTCGACCGCGGTTCGGATTTGCGCGGACTGGTTCGCCCGCGCGTTGATGCCGTTCATGTAGCGGGAAAACTCGGCGTTCGTATCGGATAGCGCCTTGAGTGCCACGCCCGACACGATCACGACGACCGCGGCGAGCAGGCCGAAGCCGCCGAGGAGTTTTGTCTTGATGCTCATTCTGGCGATATTCACGTTGTGCCCCTGCGCGTGTGGTTGGTGAATTGAATTTATTGTTCGACCAGATACGGGCTCGTGCCGGCATTAACGGGTATACGGAATGATTCTTTACCCTTCGAAAACCCTGATATTAGTTTTTTTAGCGCTGGAATCCTTTTCGGGCGGGTTTGCTCGAACCCGGGCAGAAAGAACCGAGGCGCCCGTGATTCAAAGGTTTATACGTGGAATTTGAAACCGGTTTTATCGGGCGAGGCAAAAGAGATATTTTTGCTAATAATTGTCTGATGAATTGGTTTCTATTTATGGGTGAATAAAACGAAATTCCGTCGCGCTCTAATTGGGGAGGGAACCGGTGCGCGTCGTCGGTATGTATGCGCGATGGGCGGAATTGTCCGGAAAGCGGAAATTCGTGGCGGAGTGGAGGCGCCGCAAGGCGGCCCGCGGCGGGCGCCGCGGGCCATGAGAGGGTCAGAACGTGGTGCGCAACCCGGCCATCACGCTGCGGCCGCCTTCCGGCGCGAGGCCGCGCACGACCGAGGTCGAATAGCGGATTTCCTGGTTCGTCAGGTTGTCGCCGCGCAGGTACGCGAGCCAGTGCGTCGCACCGACGCGGAACCTGTAGGTCAGCATCACGCCGAGCGACGTGTAGCCGTCCGTCGAAAAGTCGTTGTCGGGCACGCGATGCTGCGACCACGCATGCGTGACCTGCGCGCGCGCACCGAACGGGCCGAAGCCGTAGTCGGCCGCGAGCGTCGCGCGCAGCGGCGCGATGCGCGGCAGCGGCTGGCCCGTATCGACGTTGCGTGCGTGCGTGTAGTCGGCCGTCAGCTCCAGGTCGACCGTATGGCCGCGCCGCGCGAAGGCGCGCCACTTGCCGTCCAGCTCGATGCCGTAGAACTCGGCGCGCACGCCACGGTAGATCGCCTCGTTGAGCGAACCGTCGGTACCGGGCGCGACCGGTTCGCCGTCGTCGTTCACCACGCGGCCCGTGTTGTACTCGGTCAGGTAGTTCGAGAAGCGGTTGTAGAACACGCCGACGCTGCCGCGATTCGGCCCGCTCGCGTAGCGCAGCGACAGGTCGGTCGACACGGCCTTTTCCTTCGATGCGTTCGGGTTGCCGATCAGGAACTGGCCGGTCGCATCGTGCGGGCCGTTCGAATACAGCTCGTAGAAGGTCGGCGCGCGTTCGGTGTATGCGACGTTGGCCGCCACCGACCACACGGGCGTCAGCGAGAACAGCGCGCCGGCCGAGACGCTGCCGGCATTGAAGTCGCGCGGCTGCGCGCCCGCGAATTTCTCGACGCCGGCCGGATCGGGATCGACTTTCACGTGCTCGAAGCGCCCGCCGAGGCTCAGCTTGAGCGCCGGGACGACCTGCCATTCCTCGAGACCGAACAGCGCGACGCTGTTCGTGCGCGTGGACGGCACGAGCAATTCGTCACCGAGCGCCGAGAACGTGTTCTGGCCGAACTGCACGCCGATCGCGCCTTCGAACGGGCCGATCCTGCGATGCCGCGCCTCGATGCGCGCCTCGTAGCCGCGGTTGCGGAAGGTGGTGGCCGTCTCGCCGTTGTCGACTTCCTTGTGGCGATAGTCGGTGTACGCGAAGTCGAATTTCAGCTTCGTGAACGGGCCGCTCAGGTTGCGTATCTCGGAGGCGAGCGCGAGCCGTTCCTGGCGCATCCGCAGGCGCACGTCGTCCTCGGCGACGGAGCCGTAGTTCGACTCGTAGCCGCTGTACGACAGGCCCGCGAACCCGTCGGCCCACGTGTACGACGCGCCGACCGCGCCGCCATGCACGCGGCCGTCGCTGTTCGGCACGTTGCCGTACGGTTGCGGCGTGTCGGGGCCGTCGATCGCGCGTTGCTGGCTGCTGCGCGCATAGCCGGGAATCCGCAGCTTGCTCGTTTCGCGGTCGAACGCGTCGACATGGAACGCGAAGCGGCCGTTGCCGCCTTCGACCTGCGCGGCGCCCGCGCGCACCGAATTGGCGCCGCCGTAGCGCGCGTCGAGCGCGCCCGTCACGCCTTCGATCGCCTCGCGCGGAATCCGGTTGTCGATCGTGTTGACGACGCCGCCCACCGCATTGCCGCCGTACAGCAGCGCGGCCGGCCCGCGTACGATTTCGACGCGCTCGATCGACAGCGGATCCTGCGGCACCGCATGGTCGTATGACAGCGACGACGCGTCGTAGGCCGCGACGCCGTTCTGCAGCAACCGGATCCGGTCGCCGTCCATCCCGCGGATGATCGGGCGGCCGACCATCGGCCCGTAGGTGGTGGTCGACACGCCGGGCAGCCCGTTCAGCGTCTCGCCGAGCGAATCGGCCTGGCGGCGCGTCAGCGCGTCGCCGGACAGTTGCGCGGTCGGCGAGATCAGGTCGGTGTCGCCGAGCGGGTTCGCGGTCACGAAGATCGGCGCGAGCGCAGTGGTTTGCGTCGGTGCAGGCGACGCGGGCGCATCGGCCTGCGCGTGCGCGACGGCGGCGAACAGCATCAGCGAGACGGGCGAGAGCGGGCGAAGCGGTAGACGAGGGAGGTCGCGCATGGTCGGTGAATCAGTTGGAATGAATTGGAATCCGATCGGAAGGCGAGCCATGCGGGTCACGGCTGGATACGATATATTGTTGCGTCTGCGGCGCGCAGTGACCCGTCTGGATATGACTCGGCGTAACCCGGCCACCCGGATGAAACGGTTTCAGGTGGGCGAGATCACGAAATGATATGTTATATCATTTCAAATTCCAAGCAAAACGGCCGCCTGCCACAGGGTTTCCGACAAACGGCTGAAATGGCTGCGAAAGCAGAGGCGGGCCGTCGACCCGGCGGCGCAGCGGCGGTTTGCGCCACGCGTCCCACCATGAATCCGCCACCGGCGCGCACGATTCCCGCCCCGTTGACGCGTATCAATGTGTTCCGGTTTCGAGCCCGGATACTGGCGCGGTCATCGACCAGACAGGAGCGACGCATGACTCAAACCATGAAAGCGGCCGTGGTGCACGCGTTCGGCGAACCGTTGCGCATCGAGGAAGTGCCGATCCCGACGCCGGGCCCAGGCCAGATCCTCGTCAACATCAAGGCGTCGGGCGTCTGCCATACCGACCTGCACGCAGCCGACGGCGACTGGCCCGTGAAGCCGTCGCTGCCGTTCATTCCCGGACACGAAGGCGTGGGTGTCGTCGCGGCGGTCGGCGCGGGCGTCACGCACGTGCGCGAGGGCGACCGCGTCGGCGTGCCCTGGCTCTACACCGCATGCGGCCACTGCGAGTACTGTCACACCGGCTGGGAAACCCTCTGCCACGGGCAGCAGAACACCGGCTATTCGGTCAACGGCAGCTATGCGGAATACGTGCTGGCCGATCCCGACTACGTCGGCCATCTGCCGGCGCAGGTCGCGTTCGACGAGATCGCGCCGATCCTGTGCGCGGGCGTCACGGTCTACAAGGGCATTCGCGTCACCGATACGCGCCCGGGCCAGTGGCTCGCGGTTTCCGGTATCGGCGGGCTCGGCCACGTGGCCGTGCAATACGCGCGTGCGATGGGCCTGCACGTCGCGGCCGTCGACATCTCGCCCGACAAGCTCGCACTCGCGCGCGAGCTGGGTGCCCAGCTGACGATCGATGCGTCGATCGACGATCCCGCGAAAGTGATCCAGAAGGAAATCGGCGGCGCGCATGGCGTGCTCGTCACGGCGGTGTCGCGCAGCGCGTTCGCGCAGGCGCTCGGGATGGTGCGGCGCGGCGGCACGGTGGCGCTCAACGGTTTGCCGCCGGGCGATTTCCCGCTGCCGATCTTCTCGAGCGTGCTGAACGGCATCACGGTGCGCGGGTCGATCGTCGGCACGCGGCGCGACCTGCAGGAGTCGCTCGATTTCGCGGCGGACGGGCTGGTGCGCGCGCATATCCATCGCGACCGGCTCGGCAACATCAACGACATATTCGCGCGGCTGCGCGAAGGGAAAGTCGACGGTCGCATCGTGCTCACCGACATGCACTGACGCGCATTCGGCCCGCTGCCGCGACGCGACGGACGTCGCGGCAGCGCTGCGCTCACGCGTGCATCACGGCGCGAAGAACACGTCGGTGCGGTTCGTCAGGTTGCCCGCGTTGGTCTGCACGAAGAACGGGTGGAACGACGACGAAGGCATCACGTCGAGCCCCTGGTAGTCGCCGATGAAGAAGCCTTCCGCGTTCGGCGCGAGCTTCAGGTCGAACGGGCCGCCGACGCGCCGCTCGTCGGCGAACGTCGTGCCGCCGTCATGCGAGATCTTGCGCCAGAAACCGGTCGGCAGCGTCGTCGTGTTGCCGGCCTGCAGGTCGCGGAAGTCGTAGTAGGTGACCATCACGGCGCCCGTGTTGTCGACGCGCACCGACGGATTGAACGCAGGGCGCCCGGTCGGCGTATTCAACTGCTGCGGCGTGCTCCACGTCGCGCCGCCGTCCTTCGACGTCGATACGGCGATCTCGTCATACGTGCCGCCGTTGAAGCGGCTGTCCTGCCACACCACGTAGAGCTGCCCCGAGGCCGGATCGATCGCGGGTTCCGGAATGATGTCGCCGGTGCGCACGGGCTCGCCGGTGTTCGGATCGGTGACGCCGACCGTCTGCAGCCCCGCGATCACCTGCGGTTTCGTCCACGTCGCGCCGTCGTCGGTCGACTTGATGAACGCGACCTTGCCGGCCGCCTTGCTGAACGGCGGCTGGATCAGGTCGAAGAAGTCGTAGAGCGTGCCGCTCTTCGGATCGACGACGATCTGGTTGCCGATCGTCTGCTGACGCGACGGCACGTTGACGATCACCTTCGGGGCGCTCCATGTCTTGCCGCCGTCGGTCGTCTTCGAGAACAGCGTCGGCCCGCGGTAGGCGTGCGTGTGCAGGTTCGCGTACGGGTTGCCGTTCGGCAGCTCGAGGCGGTCCCACACCGCGTAGGCCGTGCCGGCCTTCACCGGGTTCGCCGTCACCGATTCCTTGTCGTTGAAGAACTGCGTCGTCGGTTCGTCGTTGGCGATCAGCACGGCCGGGCTGCTCCAGGTCTGCCCGCCGTCGGTCGACACCGACGCGGCCACCGCGTTGGCATTGTTCGACTGGTTGAACGAGATCGATACCGAATACGCGGTGCCGTCCGGCCCGAACGATACCCACGGATCGGACGCGCGCTCGTACTTCAGCCCGCCCGGCGCGCATGCGCTGAACGGCTGCGGCGTGCGGGCCCAGGTCGCGCCCGCGTCGAACGTGTAGCCGGCGACGAGCCCGTGGGCACCGCCGTTCGACCAGCGGTCCTGCTGCCACACGCCGATCATGTTCATCGGGTTCGCCGGGTTGACCGACAGCCACGGTTCGACCTCGGCGTTCACGTAGTTCGTGCCGGGTCCGCCGATGGTGCAGGCGGCGAACGGGCTCGGGCCGGACACGACCACGGGGTCGGCGTGCGCGGCCGCGGCGGCGGCCATTGCCACGGCCGCCACGGCGGACAGGCGGGTGAGGCGGGGCAGGCCGGTGACAAGCGGGTGGGATACGGTCGAACGTCGCATGGACAGCTCCTCGTTGACGTGCGGTGGCGATGGCGGGCATCGAGCGGCACGTCGCGCACCGGTACGCGGCGGCAACGAATGCCGTGCCGCGCGTCGGATCGTGTCGTTCAGGAAGCCGTTTCGGTCATCGCAATCCGCGTGTGCTGGATGCCGCCAGCACGTCGGTCAAGACACCTCTTCGTTTTCATTGCTTGTCGGGTGCGTCCACGGAGGCGGACGCGACGGGAAGGCCAGTCCGTGCATACGGCGAATGCGTCGAAGTGGATTGAATGTAGGCGATCGGTATGCGGCGCGGGAGGCGATTTTTTGTAACAGTACGTAGCCGGAAAGCGTTGCCGAAACAGCGCTTCCGGGACGCAAGATTTTCCGCCGGAAAGTTCGGAAACCGAATCGAATAAACGAATCGAAGGCGCGAATCGAAGGCACGAATCGGAATCGCTATCGATTACGCGGATTCGTGCCGATGCGGTGCGCGGTCGGCGCGGTTCAGCGTTCGGCCGGAAAGCGATCCTGCAACGCGTGCAGCCAGCGCGCGACGACGTCGAGTTCGGCATCGGAAAACCCGTCGCACAGCTTGCCGTTCAGCTCGCGCAGCAGCACGCGTGCGCGCTTGAGCGCCGCCTGGCCGTCGTCGGTCAGGTACAGCCGCGTTGCGCGGCCGTCGTCCGAATCGGCGTGACGCGTGATGAGGCCGGCCTTTGCCATGCGGTCGGCGAGGCCCGTCATCGCGGACGGCGCGAGCTGCAGCGCGGCGCCGACTTCGCCGATCAGCGCGCCGTCCTGCTTCGCGAGACAGAACAGTGCACCGGCCTGCGCGGCGCTCGCGCGCGTCTCGGTTTCGGCCTTGCGGTCGATCCAGCGCTGCACGCGCCGCTGGCCGATGTTCAACATGAAAAACAGTCGTCGGTCTTCGCTCAAGCTGGGTTCCCGGCTGCAATGGAAAGGGAGGGGCGGCCCGCGGTGCGTGGTGCGTCGAGTGCCCGCGCGAGCCAGTCGGCCACGTCGGGCCACAGCACGGTGCCGGGCCGACTGCGAAAGAAGCCCATGTGCCCGACCGGGCCGCTGCCCGCCGCGCGCGGATCGATCTGGCGGCGTTCGACCGGCGCGCGGGTCAGATAGCTTACCAGCAGGCCGATCGCGGCCGGGTTCGCCCACGGATCGTCGTCGAAGCCGAGCGCGAGAATCGGCAACTGCTGCTTCGCGAAGCGCTCGGCCGCGCCGAGCGTCGGATCGTCGAAGAAATAATGCGGCAGCGTCGTCCAGCGGCTCCATTCGCGGAACACGCCGGCCGGCATGTCTTCGCCGAGCCCGAGCCGCTTGCCGGGCACGTAGCCGAGCAGCGCCGACATCAGCGGGCCGAGCACACGCAGGATCAGCCGTACCTTCAGGCGTTCGGCCGCCCGCGTG
This sequence comes from Burkholderia reimsis, assembly GCF_003294055.1. Taxonomy (NCBI): domain Bacteria; kingdom Pseudomonadati; phylum Pseudomonadota; class Betaproteobacteria; order Burkholderiales; family Burkholderiaceae; genus Burkholderia; species Burkholderia reimsis. The sequence continues at coordinate 48,641 of NZ_QMFZ01000020.1, read as the reverse complement.
ATCAATCGTGTGCTGCCCGCATGCGCGGCGACGAGCACGGCCGCGCGCAGGTGCGGCGTGGCGGCGGACAGCCCGATCGCGTGCCCGCCGACGCTGTGCCCGACCGCCAGCAGCGGCAGCCCTTCATAGGCCTGCCGTGCCCACGCGGTCGCGGCACCCACGTCGAGCTCCATCCAGTCGCGCATGCGGGCCTGCAGCGCACCCAGGCGCGCGGGCCGCGATGCACCGATGCCGCGATAGTTGTAGGTGAGCGCGGCGAAACCACGCTCGGTCAGGAAGCGTGCGAAGCCCGCATACAGCCGCTCCGGCACGGCCGTCGCCGGATGGATCAGCACCAGCGCGCGCGGCGCCGCGTCCGGCGACCACAGCGTGCCGTGCAAAGCGTAGCCGTCGGCGGCGGAAAACTCGATGGGTTGGGAGGTCATGGCCGTCCTCGTTCCGGATGGTTATTTCGTATGCGAAATATAGTCCGGGATTTATTTCGCGCACGAAATATCTGTCGAGGATTCATTCGAACCGGGCTCCCGGACGGGCGGCGGGCGGCATCCGGCGATACCGGTCATGTCATAAAACATTTGCATCTTTGCATAGAAGAATATTGCGTTTGTTTCATGGTGCGGATCGACGTATCTTCACCGGTTCCATCCGTTCCGCCGGCCGCCGGGCACGGCGGATCACGTGGCGCCGCGATCGCGCGGGCGCCCGCCAACCTTCCGGGAGATCACGTTGCTGAGCCGAATCGTCACGGCACTCTTGCTGGCGCTTGCCGCGCAGCCAGGCATGGCCAAAGACACCGTCACGCTGCGCGTCGGTGAACAGAACTACTTCAACATCCAGGCGTCGATGGAGGCATCCGGCGTGCTGAAGGACCTGCCTTACACGATCGAGTGGAAGCACTTCCAGGCCGCCGCGCCCGTCGCCGAAAGCCTGAACGGCAACGCGATCGACGTCGGCTTCCTCGGCGATTCCGCGCTGCTCACGCTGGCCGCGCGCGGCGCGCCGGTGAAAGTCGTCGCGGTGTCGCGGCAGAGCCTCGACGGCGTTGCGATCCTCGTGCCGAAGAACTCGCCGGTGCGCACCGTCGCCGACCTGCAGGGCAAGACCATTGCCGTCTGGCGCGGCGCATGGAGCCAGCAGCTCGTGCTGCGCGCGCTCGAACACGCCGGCCTGCGCGCGGATTCCGTCAAGTACGCGTACCTGATGCCGATCGATGCGACCAACGCACTCGCGAACGGCTCGGTCGACGCCGTGTCGCTGTGGGAGCCGTTCGTCAGCACGCTCGCGTTGCGGCAGGGCGCCCGGCCCGTGACGACCGCGCAGGGACTGATGCCCGCGCTGAGCTTCGTCGCCGCGAACGAGCAGGCCGCAACGGGCAAGCGCGCCGAGATCACCGATTTCCTGAAGCGCGTGGTGGCCGCACGCCAGTGGGTCGACAGCCATCCGCGCGAGTATGCCGACCTGTGGGCGAAGCGCGCGAAGCTCGAGCCGGACGTCGCGTACCGCTGGCTCAACAATGCGCACCAGCGCGTGGGCCCCGTCGACGACACGGCCGCGAAGGATGCGCAGAACACCGCCGACTTCCTGCACAAGGCCGGCGTGATTCCGACCGCGTACGACACGGCGAAGCTGCTCGACCGCTCGTATGCGGGCGCGTTCGCCGCGCCCGCGCAGAAGACGGCCGCCGCGCAGTGAGCGTGCCGCAGCGCGCAGCCATTTCCGATCGACAACGAGAAGGACCCTCGACATGCCCGTCGACATCATCGGCATGATCACCGCGACGCCCGGCGCGGAGGTCGACGTACCGGGCGGCGCCGCCGTCCAGCCCGACTACGTGCGCCGCTTCGCGCAGGCGCACGAGGCCGCCGGCTTCGACCAGATCCTGGTCGGCCACTTCAGCAACGCGGCGGACGGCTTCATCGTCGCGTCGTTCGCGGCCGCCGCGACCGAACGCATCCGCATCCTGCTTGCGCACCGGCCGGGCGTGATCGTGCCGTCGGCCGCCGCGCGGCAGATCGCGACGCTCGACGTGTTCAGCGGCGGCCGGCTCGCGCTGAACGTCGTGTCGGGCGGCGACGATGCCGATCTTCAGCGCGACGGCGATTTCGTGCCGCATGACGCGCGTTATCGCCGCACCGGCGAGTATCTCGACGTGCTGAAACGGATCTGGCAGGCCGATGCGCCGGTCGACCACGATGGCGCGTTCTACCGGTTGCGCGGCGCGTCGCCGCTCGTGAAGGGCGCGCAACGGCCGCATGTGCCGATCTATTTCGGCGGCTCGTCGCCGGCCGCGCTGGCGGTGGCGGGAGAGCATGCCGATGTCTACATGATGTGGGGCGAGCCGCTCGCGTCGGTGCGCGAGCAGATCGCGCGCGTGCGTGCGGCCGCCGCGCCGTTCGGGCGTGCGCCGCGCGTCAGCGTGTCGTTCCGGCCGATCGTCGCCGATACCGAGGCGGCCGCGTGGGAGAAGGCCGAGGCGATCCGCGAGCGCGTGCGCGCGGCGCGGCTCGCGAACGGCCAGCCGATCGACGGCCACGCGCCGCAAAACGCGGGCTCGCAACGGCTGATGGCCGCCGCCGCGCAGGGCGACGTGCTCGACGAGCGGCTGTGGATGGGCGTCGCGAACCTGACCGGCGCGCGCTGGAATTCGACCGCGCTGGTCGGCACGCCCGAGCAGGTCGCGCGTGCGCTCGGGGCGTATTACCGGCTCGGCGTTTCGACGTTCCTGATTCGCGGGTTCGATCCGCTCGACGATGCGCTCGATTACGGGCGTCACCTGATTCCGGCGATTCATGCGCAGGTCGCGGAGCTCGACCGGCATCACGCGGCGGTGCCTGCGTAGGCGCATCGCGTCGTTGCGACGCAGGAGGCTGCTTCGATTCGCCCCGGCATTCCCGTTGAGGGATGCCGGGGCGATGTCATTCGGGTGGTCGAGTATCGATAGCTTTCAGAACGACGGCAATCCCGGCGGATTGGTTTCCGCCCGCGCGATCGCCTCGCTCTGCAAACCCCAGCGCGCGAGCGCCTGTCCGTAGCGGCCGCTGCCGATCAGCGCGTTCGTCGCCAGCGTCAGCGCGGGCGCGAGCCCGCTGCCGCGCCGGGTCGCGATCGCCACGTCGGCGTTGGCCGGCCAGCCCGCATTGACGACGCCGACACGGCGGATCTTGCCGGTGCGCGCGGCCTCGTAAGCGAGCGACGCGTTCGGGTTCAGTTCGGCATCGGCGCGGCCCGACAGCAGCGCGACGCGCGACGCCGCATCGTCGTCGAAATATTGCAGCTCGGCCGGCTTCAGCCCCTGCGCCACGTTGCGCCTGTTCCACTCGAGGAGGATGCGCTCCTGGCTCGTCCCCGCGCCCGTGATGATGCGCAGGCCGGCGATGTCCTTCGGCTCGGCGATCCTCGCGATCGGGCTGCCGGTGCGCACGTAGAAGCCGTGCAGCCCGAGCCGGTAGGTCGTGAAATCGTATTTCTCCTTGCGCTTCTCGGTCACGCCGACGTTCGAGATCACCGCGTCGTACTTGCCGGACGTCAACCCGAGCGGCCAGTCGGCCCATGCGATCGGCACCAGCACGAGCGTGCGGCCGAGCGCGTCGGCGACGAGCTGCGCATAGTCGGGATCGGCGCCGACCACGGTGCGCGCGTCGGTCGCGTAGGTCGACACGGGCGGCGCGTGCGGTGAAATCGCGACCGTGAACGCGTCGTCGCGCACCCAGCGGTAGCCGGCTGCCGCGCGGATCGCCGCGTCGTCGCGTTCGGCACGCACGCGGCCCGCCTGGCGCGGGTCGAGGTCGGCCGTCGCGGTGGCCGCATGCGCCGCGCGCCACGGCAAGCCCGCTGCCGCGACCAGCGCGGCGGTCATGAACTGGCGTCGGTCGGTCATCGTGCGGCCCCTCGGGAGTCGGCAGCGGCGCGCATCACAGCACCCGCGACAGGAACGCGCGCGTGCGCGCATGCGTCGGCGCGTCGAGCACGACGGCCGGCGGCCCGGATTCGACGATGCGCCCGCGCTCCATGAACAGCACGTTGTCCGCGACTTCGCGCGCGAAGCCGATCTCGTGCGTGACGATCACGAGCGTCGTGCCCGAGCGCGCGAGTTCCTTGATCACGTCGAGCACCTCGTTCACGAGTTCCGGGTCGAGCGCGGAAGTCGGTTCGTCGAACAGCAGCACCTTCGGGCGCAACGCGAGTGCCCGCGCGATCGCGACGCGCTGCTGCTGGCCGCCGGAGAGCTGGCGCGGATACGCATCGGCCTTGTCCGCGAGACCGACGCGAGCGAGCAACGTGCGGGCAACGCGCTCGGCGGCGTCGCGCGTGACGCCGCCGACGGCGACCGGTGCCTCGATCAGGTTCTCGAGCACGGTCAGGTGCGGGAACAGGTTGAAGTTCTGGAACACCATCCCGACGGCGGTGCGCCGCGTCAGCACGTCGCGCTCCTTCAACTCGTAGAGCACGTCGCCGTCGCGGCGATAGCCGATCAGTTCGCCGTCGATGTCGATGAAGCCGTCGTCGACGCGTTCGAGATGGTTGATCGTGCGCAGCAGCGTCGACTTGCCCGAGCCCGACGGCCCGACGATCACGGTCACGCTGCCGCGCGGCGCGACGAACGAGACGTTGTCGAGCACACGCTGCATGCCGAACTGTTTCGATACGCCATGCACGGCCACTTCGCCGCCGGCGCGTGGTGCGACGGCCGCCGTATCGGCATCGCCTTCGACGCGCACGAGCGAATCATCGCGGCGGGACCTGACACGCCGCCACAGCGCGCCGAGGCGCGCGAGCGCGAACGTGACGACGGATGGCGGCGGGTTGCGCAGCGCGCCGCGCGCATAGTGACGCTCGACCTGCACCTGGATCGCCGACAGCACGGTCAGGATGATCAGGTACCAGACGGTCGCGACCATCAGCAGCGGAATCACCTCGAGATTGCGGCGATAGATCACCTGCACCGTATAGAACAGCTCCGGCATCGCGAGCACGTAGACCATCGACGTGCCTTTCGCGAGCGAGATCAGGTCGTTGAACGCGGTCGGCAGGATCGCGCGCATCGCCTGCGGCAGCACGATCCGCGTGGTCTGGCGGCCGCGCGGCAGCCCGAGCGCGGCCGCCGCTTCGAGCTGCCCCTGGTCGACCGCGAGAATGCCGCCGCGAATCACTTCCGCGGAAAACGCCGCGTGGTTCAGCGTGAGGCCGAGCACGGCCGCGAGGAACGGGCTGATCAGGTCGGTGGTCGGCGTGTCGAACCACACGATGCTGGTGAACGGCACGCCGAGCCGCACATGCTCGTACAGGTAGCCGAGGTTGTTCAGGATCAGCAGCAGCACGATCAGCGGAATCGAGCGGAACAGCCACACGAAGGCCCACGCGCTCGCCGACAGCAGCCGCGAACGCGACAGCCGGGCCAGCGCGACGAACGCCCCGAGCACGAAGCCGAACACCGCGCCGAGCAGCGTCAGCACCAGCGTGCGCGCGAGCCCCGACAGCACCGGCGGCGACAGGAACCATTCGGCGAACACCGGCCAGCCCCATTGCGGGTTGCCGAGTATCGAATGCAGGACGATCGCGATCAGCGCGACGGCGAGCACGGTGCCGGCCGTGCGCGACCGGTGGCGCGCGGGCACGATCCGGAAACGCGTGCCGGCGTCGCGCGCGCCGGGGGAAGAGAGCGGCGGCAGCGCGCCGCCGAGGTGGGTCGTGTCGCTCATGTCGGTGGAAATCCTCGAATCGGTCGGGCGGACGCGCCGCGCACGCGCACGGGCGGCGCGGCGGCGGGTGTCAGGCGTGCGCTTCGGCCGCCGTTTCGGGCGACGCGTCAGGCACCGCGTGACGGCTTGCCTTGCGCGGCAGGCCGAGGTGGTCGCGCAGCGTCGCGCCGGGCAGGTCGCGGCTGTAGCGGCCGCGCGCCTCGAGCACCGGGATCACGAGTTCGACGAAATCGTCGACGCCTTGCGCCTGCACCGCAAAGCCGAGGATGAAGCCGTCGCCGGCGCCCGCGTCGTGCCAGCGGATCAGCTCGTCGGCGACATGCTCGGCCGTGCCGATGAAGTTCGGGCGCGGGGTGGCGACTGCGAGCGCCGTCTCGCGCAGCGACAGGCCTTTCTGCTTCGCGTCGGCCTTGATCCGGTCGGTGGTCGAGCGGAAGCTGTTGCGGCCGAGCTCGCCGAGCTCCGGGAACGGCGCGTCGAGCGCGTACTGCGTGAAATCGTGGTGATCGAAATAGCGGCCCAGATAGGCGAGCGCCTCGTCGATCGTCAGCAGGTCGCGGATCGCCTGGTATTTGTCCTCGGCCTCGGCGGCCGTGCGGCCGACGATCGGCCCGATGCCGGGGAAGACCTTCACGTCGCTGCCTTGCCGGCCGTGCTCGATCGCGCTCTGCTTGACGCGCCGCGTGAACGCGGCCGTCTCGTCGAGCGACGGCGAATGCGTGAACACGGCGTCCGCATACTTTCCGGCGAGCCCGATGCCGGTGTCGGAGGAGCCGGCCTGGAAGATCACCGGCTGCCCCTGCGGGGACCGCTGGATGTTCAGCGGGCCCGCGACCTGGAAGAAGCGGCCGTGGTGATTGAGCGTGTGGAGCTTGTCGCGATCGAAGAAGCGGCCGGTCGCGCGGTCGCGCACGAATGCGTCGTCGTCCCAGCTGTCCCACAGGCCCTGCACGACGTCGAGGTATTCGTCGGCGATCTCGTAGCGCAACTCATGATCGGGATGCGCCTTGCCGAAGTTCTTCGCGGTGCCCTCGAGCGGCGTCGTCACGACGTTCCAGCCCGCGCGCCCGCCGCTGATCGCATCGAGCGACGCCAGCTGGCGGGCGACCGTGAACGGCTCGCTGTACGACGTCGAGATCGTGCCCGCGAGCCCGATCTTCTTCGTCGCGACCGCGAGCGCCGACAGCACGGTCAGCGGCTCGAAGCGGTTCAGGAAGTGCGGGATCGACTTCTCGTTGATGTAGAGGCCGTCCGCGACGAACGCGAAGGCGATGCCGGCGGCTTCCGCCTTGCGGGCGATGCCGATCGCGAAATCGAGGTTGATGCTCGCGTCCGGCGGGTTGCTCGGGTGCCGCCATGCGTTCATGTGGCTGCCTGCGCCTTGCAGCATCAGGCCGAAAGGGATCGATCGTCGGGTCGTCATGGGAGCGTCACGCGTTCTGGTCAGGGGAAAGGGAGCGGTCGGCCGCGAGGGCCGCCTGCAACGGCGTGGCCGACAGCGCGCCGCCGAGCCATTCGGCCGATGCGAGCCGCGCCGCGTAGTCGGTCACCGGCGAATCGATCACGAACGCGTCGACGTCGAGCCGCCGGCTCAGCGCATCGAGCGCGTGGTGCACGCGATCGGGGGTATCGGCCAGCACCGTCGGGCGCAGCTCGTCGATGCGATAGTCGGACGCGCCGCTCTGCCGCGCGAATTCGGCGGCCGCCTGCGCACTGGGGAGGTTGAAGCTCTGCCCGCCCGCGAGTTGCAGCTTGAAGATCTTCAGCGGCCCGATCAGCTGCTCGGCCTCGTCGCGCGTCGGCGCGGCCACCGCGTACAGCGCGACCAGCGGCCGTGTGCCGCCCGCGCTGCGGTACGCGTCGAGCGAGCGTTCGATGTTCGCGTCGTCGCCGTTGAAATGCCCCGCGTAGCAGAAGCGCCAGCCGCTGCGCGCGGCGAGCGTGCCGCTGTCCGGCGAGCCGCCGAGCAGGATGCGTTCGGGCGCGTGCGGCGGCACGGGCAGCGCGACCGCGCCGGCGAGCGGGTGATCCTCTGCCACGCCCCAGCCGAGAAACGCGTCGAGTTCCGCGAGCTGGCCCGCGAAGTCCGGCTTGCGCGCCTTGTCGTGGAACCACTGCAGCGCGCGCGTGGTCAGCGGCAACCCGCCGGGCGCCTTGCCGACGCCGAGGTCGACGCGGCCCGGCGCGAGCGCAGCCAGTACCTTGAACGTCTCGGCGACCTTGAACGGGCTGTAGTGCTGCAGCATCACGCCGCCCGAGCCGACGCGGATGCGTGACGTATGCGCGAGCAGGTGCGCGACGACGATCTCCGGCGCGGAGCTCGCGAAAGCCTGCGTGCCATGATGCTCGGCGACCCAGAAGCGCTCGTAGCCGAGCTGTTCGGCGCGCTGCGCGAGCGTCGTGGTGAAGCGCAACGCGTCGGCGGCGTTCGCGCCGTCGGCGATCGGACTCTTGTCCAGCAACGAAAGCGAATAAGACATGGTGGGCGGCGTTCCTGCTTGAGCGTGAAGTAAGCGTGACGGGACGGGACGAAGGGCGGGCGTGGCGCTCAGCTCTTCGGCAGCCCGGGCGGATTCGTGCGCGACTGGTCGATCGCTTCGGACGCGAGGTTCCAGCGGTCGAGCACCTGCTGGTAGCGGCCGTTCCTGATCAACCCGTTCAGCGCGACGGTCAGCGGATCGGCGAGCCCGCTGCCGCGGCGCGTCGCGATCGCGATGTCGGCCGTGCGCGGCCAGCCGCCGCTGATTGCGCCGACGAGCCGCGTCTTGCCTTGCTGCGCGCTCTGGTACGCGAGCACCGAGTTCACGCTGAACACGGCATCGGCACGGCCCGACTGCACGGCGACGATGCGCATCGCCTGGTCGTCGTAGTACTGGATCTGCACGGGTTTCAGCCCGTGCGCGACGTTCTCGCGATCCCACGCGAGCAGGATCTTTTCCTGGTTGGTGCCGGCATCGGTCACGACACGCAGCCCCGCGACGTCCTTCGGCTCGCGGATCGCCTGGATCTTGCTGTCGTTGCGCACGTAGAAGCCGACCTGGTCCTTGCGGTAGGTCGAGAAATCGAACTTCTGCTTGCGCTCCTCGGTGACGGTGACGTTCGAGATCACCGCGTCGACTTTTCCGGATTCGAGCGCGAGCGGCCAGTCGGCCCACGCGAGCGCGACGATCTTCAGCTTGCGGCCGAGGCTGTCGGACACGAGCTGGCCGACGTCGGCGTCGAAGCCGATCACCGTGCGCGCATCGGTTGCATACGAACTGATCGGCGGCAGGCTCGGTGCGATGCCGATCGTCAGCGTGCCGGGTTCGGCGAACTTGAACGACGCGGGCACCGCGCGCTCGACTGCCGCATCGGCCACGCCGCGCGGGCGCCCGCGCTGTTCGGGGCTCAAGTCGAACGTGGCGGCGGCCGCGGCCGCGGCGAACGCGGTCAGGCCAATCAATGCGGTGGCCAGCGTGCGCGCGGCACGGGAAGAAAACGGTACGGCTCGTTGCATGAAAGCGTCCTGTGGTGGCAAGCGGTAATCGGAGGAAGGCGGGGGCGCGGCGGCGGTCAGCGCGGCAGCGCCGGTTCGGGCGCGGGCGCCCACAGGTCGGCCAGCGTCGACGTGCGCGACGGATCGGCGAGATCCTTGCCGAACCGCAGGTGGTAATGCACCTCGGGGGCGATCGACGAATCGAACAGCCGCGTATAGCCGGTGCGGTCGTACAGCGCCCATGCCTCGGGCTGGCGAAAACCGGTGGTCAGGTAGATGCGACGATAGCCCTGCTGCGCGGCGCGCAGTTCGAGTGCCTCCACGATGATGCGTGCGAGGCCCTGACGGCGCAGGTCCGCGCGGGTCCAGATGCGTTTGAGCTCGGCGGTCTGCGCGTCGTAGCGCTTGAACGCGCCGCCGCCGATCGTCTCGCCGTCGCGCAGCAGCAGCACGAATGCGCCTTCGGGCGGCGCGAACAGTTCGGCCGGGTAGCGCGCGAGCTCCTCGCGTGCGGACGCGTGGCTGTCGGGGCGATACGCGTTGTAACGGGTCGAATACTCGTCGATCAGTGCGTCGATCAGCGGTTGCGCGCGGACGTCGAGCGGCGTCGTGTCGATGATGCGATCGGTCGTGGCCATGGGCATCGCGAAGGGCGCGCGATGCGGACGTTCCTGGCGGGGTGCGGGCACGCGGCCCGTCCGGTCTGTTCCGTTATCGCGACGCGGTTGTCGTGATGGCGGCGGCCGGTGCGTGTCCTGCGGGGATGCAGGTGGCGGGCCGCCGCCGTTTTGAACACGTTAGCGGCGCGGCCGGCAAAGGCGAACGAAGCAATTTCGATAAGGATTTCGCGGCGGACGTCAGAAGGCTCGCAGCGGGAGTGGGGTGGCGACGACGCGGTGCATGCGCGTGCATCGAAGCCGATGCACGCGCGTGCGCGATGCCGACATGCGAGTGCTTATGCCGCCCGGACTTCGGCGAGCAGATCGGGGTGACGATCGAGGATCTTCAGCAGTTTCACGAGGGCAAGCGGCGGATTCGTCTTGCCTGTTTCGTAACGGGAGAACGCGTTGACGCCGCCGCCGAAAAGCTCGGCCGCCTCGCGCTGGTCGAGCCTCAGCTTCTTGCGTACCTTCGCGATGTAATTCGGGTCGACGATGGTGGCGTTCACCTGCTTGTTGAACTCGCTGATCGCTTCGCCGAGACGGGTCGCTTCGTCGAGATCCAGTACCGATTCCCCGCAGGCCGGGCAGAACTCGCCGGTGATGGCGCGGACGACAGTCGACCGGCCCTTGTAGGTATAAGGGATGTCGCGCGTGTCGTGGACCAGCTTCGCGGCACCGCATGCAGGACATTTCATTTCATCGCTCCTTGAAAGACACGATCAGCACATCGTCGATCACCGTCAGTTTCAGGTACACGTCGCCACGCACCGTCAACGGCCGGTAGACGTCCTGCCAGATCGTGTGGTCGGCGTACGTCGTCATGCTCTTGTGGAAGTCGAGGTCGGTCAGCGACATCACGACATCGAGCGCCTCCCGTTCCGTGAAACCGAGTTGCCGCGCGCCGAGTACCGCGCTCGCGGTCAACCGGACCTGGCCGGATTCGACCAGCGCCTTGACGAGGGACAGCTTGCAATGAGGCCTTCTCTTTTCCATTGGCGATCATAACCAAGTAAGTTAATTTGTCAAGTTGGTTAATGGCGAGCGGATGCCGTCCGCCATGACTGGCAGACCGCATGGAAAGGAGATGGATCCGGTTTTAGGCCGTCTGGCCGATGCTCGGCGGGGCCGACAACTCCGCGAGCTGGAACAGGCAATCGCCGCGCTGCACCTGCGCGGGCACGCGCTTGCACACCACTTCGCCGTCGCCCTTGAAGCGGTGCAGCACCGGCTCGCGCAGCGGCGTATCGGGGAAGTGCACCCACGCGGCCGGCTGCCCGGCCTTCACCTGGTCGCCGAGTTCGACGAGCGGCTCGTACAGCCCGCGCTCGTACGCGTAGACGAAGTGGCGATCGCCGTCGACACGCATGAAGCGCGTGACGGTGGGCGGCGCGTCGGGCACGAGCGCACCGTGCAGCAGGCCGATGTAACCGAGGTAGTGCAGCAGCCCGTGGCGACCGAGCCGGATCAGCGACGGGTCGGCCATGCCGGCACCGCCGAGTTCGGTCACGATCGAGATCGCGCCCTGGCGGCGCGCGGCCGAGGCCGAGTGCACGGGATTCGGCGCGTGCAGCAGCGCGTTCTGCAACCCGAACGCGACCAGCAGCCCGTTGAGCTTCGCGGCTTCGTCGGCGTCGAGCGGGTCGATCGCGAGCATGTTGCCGCCCTGGTACAGCAGCGAGCTGCCGCCCGAGTGCAGGTCGACCAGATACTGCGAGCGCGCCAGCAGGACATGCTCGATGTAGTGGGCGATCATCTGCGTCGGCGTGCCGGCCGGGTCGCCGGGGAAGCTGCGGTTCAGGTTGCCCTGGTCGAGCGGCGACACGCGCAGGCCCGCGTCCGCCGCCGGGAAATTCGCCATCGGCAGCAGGATCAGCTGCCCGCTGACCATCCCGGGATCGATCTCGCGCATCAGTTGCGACACGATGATCTGGCCTTCGTACTCGTCGCCGTGGTTGCCGGCCATCACGAGCGCGACCGGGCCGTCGCCGTTGCGAATCGACGCGATCGGGATCGGCAGCCAGCCATACGCCGAGCGGTGTACGGAATGCGGCAGCCGCAGGTAGCCCGCGTGCTTGCCTTGTGCGTCGAGATCGATTTCGCAGTGGATGGGATTGCGGTGTGAGGAGGAGGCGGTCATGGCGGCATCGTTCGATGAACGGAATCTGCCATCTTATCGGGAAACGACCGCCGCGCGCCGCGCCGGGCGCGAGCGACGGCGAACGCCATCAGCCGGCAAGCGCATGGAGGCATCAGGGCGAGTTGCAAAGCCGATGCGCGGAACCCGGTGCGATGTTGCAGCGGTGAACGCCTGCCGGCCTCATTCGGGCCCGGCGTTTCGCGCCGGCCCTTGTCACGACGGGGCCGGCGTGCCAGGCCGGCTCACCGGCCCGATGTTTCAGCTTCGAGACGTCCTTCTTCCCACAGTGCCCAGAAACGGCTGCCGGCACGATACGGATTCGCGCGGCGCGCGGCGTGATCGGCGACGCCCTGGCGAAAAGCGCCGTACAGCGTCAGCGGCGGATTGTCGACGCATCGGGCTTCGCGTGCGGCCGGCATGCGGCGTTCGGAAACGAGCCGGCGGATCAGCGATGCGCCGTCGATCACATCCAGTTCGTCGATGGTTTCGCTGCGGCTGAGGACTTCGACGGTATTCATGTTGGGTCTCCCTGACCACCTGTTTCCCTGACAGGGAGCAATAAGAGTGCCAGGTTCGAAAAGCCCCGCACTGCATCGATCGTGCAGGCTTCTGCAGCCAACGTGACGGGCCGTGGGCGCCGATGTTACGGGACACGTCACGTGACACGCGCGCGCGCGACGCCACGTGTGGTCACGCAAAGCGTTTCGGAATTGATTCGTCGGGAGGCGTTGACGCGGGAGAAAGAGGGCTGCGCAGCCGGGTCAGCTCGCGGTGGCCGGCGTGACCCGGCTGCTGCCGCTCGAATAGAAGCGGTAGATGCCCTTGCCGGCCGATTTCGCGTCGTACAGCGCGCTGTCGGCCTGCCGGATCAGTTCGTCGGGGGAGCCATGCCCGTCGTCGAGTGCGATGCCGATGCTGATCCCCAGGATCACGGTCTCGCCGATCGACAGCGTGTACGGCGCCGAGATCTGCCGGATGATGCGCGCGGCGAGGAGCGAGCACGCGTGCATCGTCGCGCCGTCGATCGCGACGACGAATTCGTCGCCGCCGATGCGCGCGGCCAGCTCGCCGGGCGGCAGCGTCTTGCCGAGTCGCTCGGCAACCTGCGTCAGCACGTCGTCGCCGGCCTGGTGGCCGAACCGGTCGTTGATCGCCTTGAAGCCGTCGAGGTCGAGATACATCACGGCGAGCCCGGACTCCGGCGTGCGTGGCCGGCTCGCGAGCATCCGCTTGAGTTCCGCATGCAGTTCGTGGCGGTTCGGCAACCCCGTCAGCGCATCGTGCCGCGCGAGATGCCGGATGTGCTGTTCGGTCTGGCGGCGCGCGGTGACGTCCTCGACGATGATCACCGCGTTGCCGTCCGGCACGAGATGGCGCGTCAGTTCGAGCTGGCGGCCGTCGGCGAGCACCAGGTCGAGCGGTGCGGGTTCGTCGCAGGCCAGCCAGATCTCGCACTGCGCGGCGAGACGGGCGCCGCCGGGATCGATCGCGTCGTTCGCGCCGAGCGCCGCGACGACGTCGGGCAGCGGCGTATCGAGCATGATCTGGCGCGGCGAGCCGAACAGTTGCGCGGTGCGCCGGTTCGCGACGATCACGCGGCGCTCGCCGTCGATCATGCACAGGCCGTGCGGCATGTAGGTCAGCGCGGCGTCGAAGCGCGCGACGAGTTCGGCGTTGCGCTGGCGCGCGGCAATCAGCGCGACGAGCACGCGATAGTGACGCTGGACGACGGTGCGCATCGCGACGAGGTAGATCGCGAGCGGCGGCAGCAGCAGCCACGCCCCCGGTCGCTGGGCCAGCAACGCGCCGATGCCGATCGGCAGCACGCCGACCGTGACCTGCGTCATCGCGAGCCGGGGCAGCGCCGAATTGCGCGACGCGATCCCGCCGAACACGCCGCCCGCGACCATCACCGACAGCGTGCCGAGCTCGACGTCGACGGCCTGCACGCAGCCCATCACGCCGAGGCCGAGCACGAAGCACGCGACGAGCGACACGGGCGCATAGCGCATCGCCCAGTATTCGGCGCGGTCGTCGCCGCCGTCGCGCTGAACCGTGTACGCACGCACGATCGAGAGCCGCGCGATAAGCAGGCCGACGTCGACGATCAGCCACGCGAGGCACCAGAGCTGCTGCAGCCGGATCAGCGCGACGGCCGCGACGAAGCCGCTCGCGAGCCCTGAGAGCGCCATCGGTCGGACGTCCTCGAACAGGGTAACGAGCATCGACGGGCGCAGCGCGGCCGTCACACGGTGGTTGCCGGAGGGGGGAGTGGCGAGAACGGAGTGCAGGAGAGATGCCCTGACTGCCATGGTTTTTGACCTCGACACGATGTCGCTCGATATCGCGATGGCTGGCGGCACCCGCACGGCACGTGGCGGAAGCCCGGCCAGGCCGGATGCGCACGACATTACCATGAAAAACGGGCGGCGCGGGTTGCCCGGATCGCCCGGCGGACCCGCTTGCCGCGTCGGCCACCAGTCGTCAACCACGCCCACGAAAGTCTTGCGCATTCGCCGGCGCCGGGGCAGCATCGTTGCGAACCGAACAAGGCTCGGCGATCGACAGGAGACAGGCACGTATCCGCCGGGCGCGATCGACACGAACGAAACCGCCGCAAGCGGGCAGGCGATGCGACCTGATGACCTGATTGCCACCCGCGACCGGCTGTCGCAGCCCGGCTGAATACCGTTATAAGAAATTCAATAAGTATTTCATGCGGGAAATACTATAGGCGATATATCAAAAACAATGCCAGAATGCGCGCCGCTCCGAACGTCGCGACATCCGATCGCCGTCCGAGCCGTATCAGGAGGTTCCCCCCAATGAAAAACCACGGCCTGTCACGGCGGGGTTTTCTGAAAGCCAGCGTGCTGGCGGGCGTCGCAGTGTATGTCGCGCCCCTGGGCAGCCGCGCGTTCGCGGCGCTCTTCGAAGAAAAACTCCTCACCCCCGTCAAATGGGATAGCGTCACCGGCATCCCCCAATTCCGCATCGACGGCATCGCGAAGGTCACGGGCTCGAAAGTGTTCGCCCGTGACGTGCGCGCAGCCGACATGCCGCACTGGCCGCAGCAGCAGTCTCATGCGCTGATCCTGCGTGTCACGCAGGCCGACCGCACGTACGAAGGCTTCGACCTTTCGCTGCTCGGCGACGAGCTGAAACCGGACCGCGTGGTCACGGCCGACGATCTCGTGCGCGACGGCGTCGCGTTCCCGGCGTTCTACGGCGACGACATGCTGCTGCCCGCCGGCAAGACGCCCGCGTATCTCGGCCATGCGGTCGCGATCCTCATCTATCACGACTTCGCGCGCTTCCGCTTCGCGAAGAACGCGCTCAAGTTCCGCGACGACGTGATCCGCTACGGCGCGGTCACGGGCCCGCTCGAGCGCGATCCGTGGGGCACCTTCCGCTACGTGCGCGTGGGCGGCAAGACCGCCTACGACGACGATGTCTATTCGAGCCTGAAGGACGCGCCGATCTTCCCGAGCATGATGCGCAAGCACCTGCCGGTCTGGCCGGACGGCAAGGAGCACGGCAAGCTCGACGAGCAGGGCATGTTCCTCGCCGGGCAGATCGCCAGCGAGCTCGACCATCCGTCGGCCGACTGGCTCGTGTTCGACCGCGAATACAGCACGCAGTCGGTCGATACGGCCGCGCTCGAACCCGACAACGCGAACTGCTGGTACGACGCCGCGACGCAGTCGCTGCACCTCGTCGTGCCGACCCAGTCGCCGCTCGAAGTGGCGGAGAACGCGGCCGCGATGGTCGCGAAGTGCCGCTTCCCGGTGAAGAAGCTGTTCGTGCATCCGTGCTACACGGTCGGCTACGGCTCGAAGGATCACTTCAACGTGCCGTTCTACGGCCTCGTCTGCGCGCTGTACGCGGACGGCCGCCCGGTGCGTTTCGCGAACGATCGCTACGAACAGTTCCAGACGTCGCTGAAGCGTCACGCGTTCAAGATGCATTACCGGATCGCCGTGGACCGCAACACGGGCCTGCTGCAGTCGTTCAAGGGCGACTTCGAGGCGAACGGCGGCGGGCGCTCGAACTTCTCGCCGTCGGTCGCGATGGTCGGCGCGACGGCCGCGCAATCGATCTACTACTTCCCGAAGAGCGACCTCGCGGCCGTGGCGATTGCATCGCGCGCGATCGATGCCGGTTCCGCGCGCGGCTACGGCACGCTGCAGAGCATGGCGGCGACCGAGATGGCGGTCGACGAGATCGCCGCGCAGCTGAACATCGACCCGATCGATTTCCGCCTGCGCAACGCGCTGCGTTCGGGGATGAAGAACACGCAAGGGGCGATTCCCGCCGGCGCGCTGCGCGTCGACGAGGTGCTCGAGCGCTCGAAGCAGCATCCGCTGTGGACGCGCCGCGCCGCGCGCAAGGCCGAATACGAGGCTGCACACCCGGGCAAGCGCTACGGCGTCGGTTTCGCGTGCGTGCAGAAGGACTTCGGCACGGGCGCGGAAGCGTCGTTCGCGAAGGTCGAATTCGACGAGAACGGCAAGGTGTCGCTGCGCCACACGGCTGCCGAGATCGGCACCGGGATGTCGACGTCGCAGGCCGTGGCCGTCGTGAAGTGGCTCGGCCGTCCGGCGACGGACGTGCAGGTCGCCGTGACCGAATGGCCGGACCTGCCGGTCGAGACCAGCGGCGATCCGTACATCATGTCGCAGGCCGACCAGGATCGCCTGAGCGCGAACCCGCGCTGGTCGCCGAGCTATGCGTCGCCGTCGAGCGCGACGAACTCCGCGTACTACTTCACGCACAGCACGCGCGAAGCCGCGCGCGCGGTGTTCCGCTACGGCCTGTGGCCGGCGGCGATGTCGATCTGGACGCGCGGCCTCGGCGGCGGCCAGGCCGCGCCGTACACGATCCGCATCGAGGACGCGCGCTGGGTCGACGGCAAGCTGACCGCCGACGGTCTCGAGCCGCTGTCGTTCGAACAGCTCGCGAAGCAGGCGCATGCGCTCGGCCTGCCGACCGGCGCCGTCGTGCACGTGTTCAACCGCTGGCAGTGGACCGACGCCGAGTTCGAAGTGGGCGGCGTGGTCGATCGTTTGCCGATCGACGGGCTGTCGCTGCGCGTCGGCGCACCGAAGACGGGCGACAACGGCCCGGTGCCCGGCACCGCCGCGCCAGCCGGCGCGACCGCGATGCGCGGCACGCTGGCGCCGACCGCGAACGGCTACCGCGTGCTGGACCGCAAGCGCGTGTTCATCCCGCCGACGAGCCGCAACAACGCGGCCGTCACGTACTACACGGCGGTCGGCACGCTGGTCGAGCTGGCCGTGCATGAAGCGACCGGCAAGGTCGAGCTGCTCACGCATCACTCGATCATGGAATGCGGCAACCAGATTTCGCCGCAGCTCGTGTCGGGCCAGTTGCAGGGCGGTCTCGCGATGGGTATCGGCCACGCGTTGCACGAATACCTGCCGCTGTATGAAGACGGCCCCGGCAACGGCACGTGGAACTTCAACCGTTACCAGCTGCCGCGCGCATCCGACGTCGCCGTCTGGACGCAGACGGGCGACGTGCTGCCGCCGCTGTCCGAGACCGATCCGCCGAAGGGCGTCGCCGAAGTGGTGATGATCCCCGTCGTCGGCGCGATCGTGAACGGCATCGCGCACGCGATCGGCCATCGTTTCACCGACCTGCCGGTGACCCCGCAAAAGATTCAGGAGGTGCTCGCATGACGACCGCCCAAACCGCGGCTTCGGCCGCGAGCGCCAGCGCCGCTGCGACCGGCGCTTCCGCACCGGCCCAGGCTTCGGCTGCACCGGCCTCGGCCTCGGCCCCGGCTGTGCCTGCACCGGCCTCGGCCTCGGCCCCGGCTGTGCCGGCACCGGCCTCGGCCTCGGCCCCGGCTGTGCCGGCACCGGCCTCGGCACCGGCCGCCGTCGAGCGTCCGCTCGTCCGGTTCCAGTCGAAACCGCTGTCGATCAACATCAACGGCAAGTCCGTCGGCCCGATGCAGGTGCCGGAAGGGCTGATGATGATCGAGTTCCTGCACGAATACGCGGGCCTCACCGGGTCGCGGCTCGGCTGCGGGCAGGGCATCTGCCACGCGTGCGTCGTGATCGTCGACAAGCCGGACGGCACGAGCGAGGAAATGCGCACCTGCATCACCGGCGCGCATTTCTTCCACGGCCGCACGATCCGCACGATCGAAGGCCACGCGAAGCGCAACGAAGCGGGCGAAGTGGTCGAGCTGTCGCCGATCCAGCAGAAGTTCCTCGAGCACTTCAGCTTCCAGTGCGGCTATTGCACGCCGGGTTTCGTCAACGCGGCGACCGTGCTGATCGAACGCCTGAAGCGCGAGCCGGTTGCGAAGGCCGACGTCGAGCGCACGATCACCGAGGCGCTCGATGCGCACCTCTGCCGCTGCACGGGCTATGTCCGCTACTACGAAGCCGTCAAGGACGTGGTGCTGACGACGCCGGGACTCGTGAAGGACGCCGCATGAAACGCACATTCGCTCATCGTGTCGCGCGGGCTGCGGGCCTCCCCGTGCTCGCGGCGGCTTGCGCGCTGCTGCTCGCCGCTTGCGGCGGCCACGACGCACCGGCCTCGAACGCCGCTTCCGGCGCGCCCGGTGCCGACCCGGTCGCGCGCGGCCGTTATCTCGTCAAGGCCGCCGACTGCGCCGCGTGCCACACCGCGAAGGACGGCGCGCCGTTCGCCGGCGGCGCGCCCCTCGAATCGCCGTTCGGCACGTTCTACGGCTCGAACATCACGCCGGACAAGGATCACGGGATCGGCAGCTGGAGCGCGGACGATTTCTACGCCGCGCTGCATGACGGCAAGGCGCCGGGCAAGCGCCTGTATCCGTCGATGCCGTACACGTCGTACCGGCAGCTCACGCGTGCCGATTCCGACGCGATGTACGCGTACCTGAAAACCGTCAGGCCGGTCGCGCAGGAAAACCGCGAGCACGAGCTGAAGTTCCCGTACAACCTGCGTTTCGGGATGGTCTTCTGGGACATGGTGTTCCTGAAGGACAGCCTGCCCGATGCCTCGGCCGGCCAGTCCGCCGACTGGCAGCGCGGCCGCTACCTGGCGGGTGCGCTCGGCCACTGCGCGGAATGCCACACGCCGCGCGCGTTCACGGGCCAGCTCGACAGCGCGAAGCCGTTCGCGGGCGCGGCGCTCGGCCGCGTGGCCGCGCCCGACATCACGCCGGCCGGCCTTGCCGCGCGCGGCTGGACGGGCGCCGACCTGCAGACGTTCTTCGGCGTCGGCATCGCGCCGCAAGGCTCGGCATTCGGCGAGATGTACCCGGTCGTGCACCTGAGCACGCAGTACATGACGAAGGACGACCTGCGTGCGCTGTCCGTGTACCTGCTGGGCGATACGCCGCCCGCGCCGCAACCGGTGAAGCCGGTGTCGGCCGACGCCGCGCAACTCGCGGCCGGCCGCTCGGTGTATCTCGCGGTCTGCGCGGGGTGTCACGGCTTCAACGGCGAAGGCAAGCCGCACGTGGCGGTGCCGATGAACGGCAATTCGACGGTGCGCCAGGGCGACCCGCGCAACCTGCTGGTCGCGATGCTCGACGGCATCGGCGAGCAGAAGTTCGCCGGGTTCGAGAACCTGCAGCCGATGCCCGGTTTCGCGCACACGCTGAGCGACGACGAACTCGCGCAGCTCGCGAACTACCTGCGTGCGACGTGGGGCGGCCAGCCCGCGAGCGTCACGCCGGCCGACGTGAAGGCCATGCGTTAAGTCGTGCCGCCGGGCGGGGCGTCGCGCGCGATTCAGCCGGTTTCCGGTGCTCGTGCGCGACGCGTCGCCCGACTGCTCGCGGCGGTTCTTCAGTAGCCGCTGCCTCCTCCGCCACCGCCCGCACCTCCCGCGCCACTGCCGCCGTACCGGCTCATGCCCGGCCCTTGCGGCGCGCCGCCGCCCGACGTACATCCTGCCGACAGCACGAGCACCAGCGCCGCGATCAGCGCCGCGGCCAAGGTTGCAGATCTCATTTTCACCTCCTTGCAACGCGCAGGCCGCGGGAAAGGCCGGTTCGCGTGAACCGTGCGTCTGCGCGCTGAAGAAACGTTTCGGGCGGGCTGTTTATTCCATGCGTTTTGCGGATCGTCGAATGCGAGGGGGCGGATCGGCGTCGTCGCACGGCGTGTTGATACACTGCGGCACGCCGCCATTCCGGTTCCGACCACGAAAAACATGAGTGCCACCGCTGAACGTCCGTCGTCGCGTCCGTTCCGTCCCGCCGTGCTCGGCTGCTTGTCGTTTGCGGTCGGCGGCCCGCTGGTCGCATCGCTCGTCTGGCCGGCCGTGATGCTGGTCGGGTGGTCGTTGATCGACGGCCCGTCGTGGGAGGCACTGAAAGTCGGTGCCGGCATGGTTCCGCTGATCTTCTTCGCGTCGTTCCTGTTCGGCTACTTCCTGCCGGCGGCCGTGACCGGCGGCATCATGGGCGCAATCGGCACGCGGCTCCGGCGGCGCTGGTTCGTGCTGCTGGGGATGGTCGTCGGCGCCGGTGCGATGATCGGTTTCGTCGAACTCGAGGGTTACCTGATGAAAATCGACCAGTTCAGCGACATCGACGCGATCGCCACGCTCGATGCGATCGTGACGTCGGCCGTGATGTCGCACTGGCTGCATCGCCGGCTCGATCGCCGGCGTTGAGCGCGAAGCGTTGCGCGATCGGCCGCCTTCACGTCGATCGCGTGCAGGCGGCGGGCAGGGGCGGCACCGCGCGGCCGCTTGCGCGACCAGCGGGCTGCCATGCTGTTCCTGAAGCGAATGCCGCCGTCACGGCGGCCCGGGATCAACGATAGACGAGATCCGCGCGGCGGTTCTGTGCCCACGCATCCTCGTCGTGGCCGAGCGCGACCGGCTTTTCCTTGCCGAGGCTGACTGCCTCGAGTTGCGTGGCTTGCACACCGAGCGTTTCGAGCGCGCTCGTCACGGCCTGCGAACGGCGTTGGCCGAGCGCGAGGTTGTATTCGGACGTGCCGCGTTCGTCGGTGTTGCCCTGGATCAGCACGTGCCGCGCCGGATGGCTGCGCAGGTAGTCGGCGTGTGCCTGCAGCAGCGACTGGTATTCGGGCTTGACGGAGTACTGGTCGAAATCGAAGTAGATGCTGCGCTTCGCGAGCGGGCTGTTCGGATTGTTGAGCTCGTCGGCCGTCACCGTTGCGACGGCTTCGCTCGAGGGCGCGGGCTCCATGCCGGCATTCTCGGGTGTCTTGGCCGCATGGTGGCAACCGGCCAGCAGTACGACGGTTGTCAGGACCGCAAATCGGTTCGTTTTGCTCATCGTTCGTCTCCAGCGGTTGACTGCATTGAACGCGTGGGGCGATCGACACGCCCGTATCCGGCCGAACGGCGCGAAAGATCCGGCACCTACGACGTGAATCATGTTCGTAAGCCGGTGGTGCGCCATATGAAAGAGTGTTGCGGCCGGAACGCCAAATCTCGGCGTCGCTGCAAACAGATTAGGAAAAATGTCACAGCGTGACCAGTTTCTCCGCATTTTTTTGCGTCGACGCCACAGACCGGGCGGCATTCGTGCCGTCACGCGGCGCGATGCCACTGCGCAAAGGCCGCGCACGGGCACGGCCCTTGCGGCTCGGGGCATGCGATCGAGCCGTGCCGAAACGCATGCGTTGCGCGGACGGCGTGGCGACGCCGTGCTTCGTCTTCAGAACTTGTGCCGCAGCCCCAGTGCAACGACGACCTGGTTGCTGTTCGCCGACGGCGTCAGCGTCCAGACGGTCGCGTTGAACGCGGGGTTGCCGTTGCCGCCGCTCACGCTCTGGTAGACGCCCTCGAGATACGCATCCGTGCGCTTCGACAGCGCATAGTCGGCTTGCGCGACGACCTGGTTCCATTTGGGCCGCGTCTGGCCGGTGCGCGTGTCGAAGCGGCCCATCGTGTACGTGTACGCGGCCGAGAGGCTCAACGCACGCGTGACGGCGAAGCGCCCGTCGACCGAGAAATTGTCGAACACCAGCGATTCTCCCTTCAACGGCGCGATGCCGCTGCCCTGGAGCACGCCCGTCACGCCGTCGGTGGTCGAGTGCGACCACGCGGCGCCGACCGAATGCGGCCCAAACGCATAACGGCCCGCCGCGGCCCAGATCTGCTGGTTGCCGCCCGTGATCGTCGCCGAGCCGTCGACCGTGCTGAGTGCACCGTTCGGGTTCGGCGCATTGCGGTCGCGGCTGATCTTCAGGTAACCGGCGCCGAGCTTCAGCGGCCCGTTCGCGTACGACACGCCCGCGCTCCACGCCGCGTTGTTGGCGAACTGGCCGGCCGTGTTCGAGAACCCGTACATCGCGCCGAACCTCAGCCCGCGATACGTCGGGCTCGTGTACTTCACCGCCTGGTTGATGCGGAGGTTGCGATTCGAATCGTCGTTGTCGTACGGATGAACCGCGAGATTGCCGCCCCAGCCGGGGCCGGACGCGCCGAGCGGCGTGACGAAATCGAGGATCAGGTCGTACTGGCGGCCGAACGTAAGTTCGCCGGCCGTCTTCGAGCTGACGCCGACCCATGCCTGGCGGCCGAACATGTCGACGCCTTTCTGCGACAGCGCGCCAGTGGTGCCCGAGAAACCATTCTCGAGCCCGAAGATCGCGGCCATCCCGCCGCCAAGATCCTCGCGGCCGCGCAACCCCCAGCGCGACGCGTTCAGGGCGCCGCTCGTCATCGCGACGGTGCCGCTGCCCGGCGAGCCGGCGCCGTGCGTGCGCTGGTTGGTCGCGTAGGTGATCGACGTGTCGATCAGGCCGTACAGCGTCACGCTGCTCTGCGCGTGTGCGCCGTCCGACGCGAAGGCGGTCAGGCAGGTGGCAATGGCGGTCCCCGCGAGTCGAGTGCTGGCGTGTTTGTTCATCTTGTAGGAATGCAAAGGAGTTTTTTATCGTTTTACCGGCGCGGTGGCCGGCGGATCGAGCGGCCATTATTGGAGATCGCGCGCCGGTCGATTAAGGCGTTGCACAGGAAAGGTCCTCTGCGAAATCGCGTGGAATCGCGGCGGACGAAGGCGGAGAGGGGCGGTTCGGCGGGAAACCCGTCGCCGGGTTTGCGATGGGCTCAAGGGCTCAAGGGCGAGGTCAGGTGATTCAGTTGACCATCGCGTGATCGTCCGTCGAGCGATGGCCGATGGGGAGCCTAGCGGCGGGCAACCGGCAGCGCGGCTTCGATGCCACCGCCGCGATACGCGGCACGAACGGCGATCGCCCTGGCTTCGAGTGCTTCCGGCGAGAGCCAGGGCCGCAAGCGGACCGCGACGCGCGGCAACGCGGCAAGCTGATCGCGCAGGCGCACGATCGACCGGCAGCCACGGAATGCCGACGACCCGGCGTCGGGGCCGGACGCGGCTTCCGCAAGCTCGGCCGCCCACTCGACGCCGCGGTGGCGCCTGACTTCGTCGAGGTGCGGCAGATGGCGCGCATCGCCCGATAACGCGATCAACAGCGCGGCCCAGTGCGCGCCGCGCCATCCCATGTTCATGTCGTCCGTGAGGTCGGCGAGCAGCGTGTCGTCCAGCACGCACAGGCTTTGCTGGCACAGGTAGTGGAAGTCGAGCGGCTGGTAGCGGACCTGCGGATAGTCGCGCAGCACATGGCCGAGTTCGGCGCCGGTCTCGACAGCAGCGGCCAGGAACCGTTCGGCCGGCGCCGGGCGGTTCAGCAGCAGCGTCGGCACGCTCCGGTAGAGCCGGTAGATGTCGTCGGGGTGATAGTGCATCGCGAAGGTCGGGGTGATCGAACGGCGCGCGCGGCGCGCCGTTCGGGTTGTCTGCTGACCGCCGGACAGCAGCGCCGTATGACGCCGCTGCATTTCATCGGGCTCGACCGCTTCGATCGTGGGCGCGATCGGGCAATCGTAACCGAACGGGTCGTGAATCGTGTCGGCGCGCTCACGTCGGGTTGTCTACGATTCCCCCGCGGGGCGAAAGCGATCGCGGTATGCGCCGGGGCTGAGGCCGACCTTGTCCTTGAACAGTCGGCAGAACGAGCTGGTATCGCTGTATCCCACCTGGGCCGTAATCCGCTCGAGGCTGAGATCGCCGGCCTCCAGCAAGCCGCGCGCGGCTTCGATGCGCAGGTTCTGCAAATACCGCAACGGCGGCTGATTCAGCGCCGCGCGGAACCGGCGGATGATCGTGCGCTCGCTCACGCCGAGCTCATGCGCCATCTCCGACATCTTCACGTCCTTCGTCATGTTCTTCTGCAGCCAATACTGCGCGCGGTGAACCAGCGAGTCGGCGTGTTCCTTGTCTGCCAGCAACGGGAGATACGGCAATTGCTTCGTCTGGCTGACGTCGATCAGCATCGTCTTCGCGCACTGCGCGGCGATGGCCGCCCCGCAGAAGCGCTCGATGACATGGATGGTCTGCAGCAGGTAGGACGCCGATGCCCCGGCACAGATCAGGCGGTCGGCTTCGGTGACGACGGGTTCCAGCTGAAGGTCGACGCGGGGAAACCGGCTGCGGAACTGATCGGCCAGCCACCATGTGGTCGTCGCGGGCCGTTCGTCCAGGAGGCCGGTTCTGGCCAGGACGAACGTGCCGGTGCAGTTCGCCGCAAGGTAGGCCCCCGCGTTCCATTGCGAAACCAGCCAGTCGCATGCGGCCGACTGTCGTGCCAGCAACCGGTCGAAGGCCTTGCCGCTCGCGTAATGCGCACTGGGAATGAAAACCAGGTCGAACTTCTCGCGCGGCCGGATCGGCTCCGTGTTCAGTTGCAAGCCGTTGCTCGCCATGACCGGCTTCCCCGTCGGAGAAACGAACCGCCATTCGAACTGCGCATTGCCATCGCCCCTTTGTCGTCGCCAGTGCGCGTTCGCGATCTGCAGGATGTCGGCGAACCCGCCCAGGCTGGACGCGTAGCAATCGTCATACGCAAGAATGGCGGCGCGAGGCATGAGGTGTCGGATATCGCATTCGATGTGTCAGTTTCGCCAATGTACGGCAGTTCGGCCCGAGAGGAAACTGGTCGTGTCAACCTGACGCCAGTTGGCGGGCAGCGACAGGATCGCCATGCGGCCGGCAGCGCGGGGGACGCAGTATCGTGTGCCGTCCGGGCCACGAGAAGGCCAATGTGGCCGCCCCCGGGTAGCGGCAGGCGCCTCCGTTGCCCGGCAGCGTGGATTTCCGTCGGCTTCGCACCGCCGATTCAGCCGCGCGGTGACGCGCGTCGGGGCCGCAGCGTGCCCTGCATGCGAAGGCGCTTTCGTCTCAACCTGAACCGCAAACATCATGAAAACCAGGATCACCGAACTCTTCGGCATCGACTATCCGATCATCCAGGGCGGCATGCACCATGTCGGGTACGCGGAGCTGGCCGCAGCAGTCTCCAACGCCGGCGGACTCGGCATCATCACCGGCCTGACCCAGCGATCGCCGGCCGATCTGGCCGCTGAAATCCGGCGTTGCCGCGAAATGACCGACAAGCCGTTCGGCGTGAACCTCACGTTCCTGCCGACCGTCACGTCCCCCGACTATCCCGGCTATATCCGGGCCATCGTCGAAGGCGGGGTCAAGGTCGTCGAAACGGCCGGCAACAACCCGCAGCCCTACCTGGCCGCGCTCAAGGAAGCGCACATCAAGGTGATCCACAAGTGCACGTCGATTCGCCACGCGCTGAAGGCCGAGTCCATCGGCTGCGATGCGGTCAGCGTGGACGGATTCGAATGCGGCGGCCATCCGGGCGAGGACGACATTCCGAACTTCATTCTGCTGCCACGCGCCGCCGAAGAACTCAGGATTCCGTTCGTGGCCTCCGGCGGCATGGCTGACGGCCGGTCGCTGGTTGCGGCACTTTCGCTCGGCGCGGACGGCGTCAACATGGGAACGCGCTTCGTCGCCACCCGCGAGGCACCGGTGCACGAGAACGTGAAGCAGGCGCTGGTCGCGGCCTCCGAGCTGGATACGCGCCTGGTCATGCGCCCGTTGCGCAATACCGAGCGCGTGCTGCGCAATGCCGCGGTCGATCGCATTCTCGAAAAGGAAAGCAGGCTCGGCGCCGGCATCCGGTTCGACGATATCGCCGAAGAAGTCGCCGGCGTGTATCCGCGCATCATGAAGGAGGGCGCGCTCGACGCGGGCGCGTGGTCGTGCGGCTTGGTCGTCGGCCTGATCCGCGATATCCCGACCGTGAAGGAACTCGTCGAGCGCATCGTGAGCGAGGCGACGGAGATCATCCGCAGCCGCCTGGCACGTATCGCGGTTTGATCCGGATTGGCGACGCGGGATGCCGCCGGCCGTCGCCGACGAATCGTCGCCGGCGCGATGCCGGCGAGGATTCGTGCGGGATGTGGTCGACGAGGGCCAACCGGGCGACCGCGGCGATGATCGAAAGCGTGCGGTTGGCGGCCGCTTTGTCGATGTAGAGTCTGTCGCGTCGTCGGTTCCAGTCGCCTCGCGGCGCGACCGGACTCGAGCACCCTGTCCGTCGTGAACTGAATCGCTTCACGCCGGCCGGGTGCTCGTGAATTCAATGACTTCTCCCTTTAAGGATCGGGTAACCCGGGTTGCCCGATTCCGCTTTCCCTTCGGGCAGCGCCCCCCCGGACGTCATCCGGATTCCGGCCCGGCCGACGCCACCGCGTTGCGCCACGCGAGCCCGAAGCGGTTTCTCCCCGGCTCGACCATCGCAAGCCGGCGCCCGCTCCGGCGATCGGCCCATGAGATGACAAATACCGTCATCGACGGATCGAGATCTTGCGCGCGGCGATATAATTCGCGCTCCGAGGGCCTTCGAGCCCGACCGCGAATACAAGACAAGAAGAAGCAGACATGGCTCCGTCTCAACCGCATGCATTGCAGCGTCCGCCCGCTGAAGTCCTGTATGCCGATCAGCTCGCGCAGCTGAAGGCGCAGGATGGCGCCCAACCACGCCCGCCGGGCTGGCAACTGAGTCTGACGGCCGCCCGCGCATTCATTGCCGGCGATCGCTCGCTCGGCATCGCGCCGAAGGTGGTCGCGCCGATCGCGAGCATCGAGCGCATGCTCGTCACGCTTGCCACCGGGCGCGGGCTGATGCTGGTCGGCGAGCCGGGCACCGCGAAATCGATGCTGTCCGAGCTGCTGGCGGCCGCGATCAGCGGCACGTCGACGCTGACGATCCAGGGCGGCGCATCGATCACCGAAGACCAGATCAAGTACGGCTGGAACTACGCGTTGCTGATCAACGAAGGGCCGAGCCCGCGCGCGCTCGTGCCCGCGCCGCTGTACCAGGGCATGCACGACGGCCGGATCGTGCGCTTCGAGGAAATCACGCGCGCGCCGCTGGAAGTGCAGGACTGCCTGCTCGGCATGCTGTCGGATCGCGTGATGGCCGTGCCCGAACTGCACGGCGAACACGGGATGCTGTACGCGCGCGAGGGCTTCAACATCATCGCGACCGCGAACACGCGCGACCGTGGCGTGAACGAGATGAGCGCGGCGCTCAAGCGGCGCTTCGATTTCGAAACCGTGTTTCCGATTCTCGACTTCGACAGCGAACTCGCGCTCGTGCGCGAAGCCAGCGCGCGCCTGCTGGCCGGCAGCGGCATTCCGGCGGCCGTGCCGCAGCCGGTGCTGGAACTGCTGGTCACCACGTTTCGCGATTTGCGCGGCGGGGCTGGCGATGCGGCGGGCAGCGACGGCGCGATGGACCGGCTGACGGCGGTGATGTCGACGGCCGAAGCAGTGAACGTCGCCCATGCGGTCGGCGTGCGCGCATGGTTTCTCGAGCAGCGCGAAGGGTCGCCGCAGGATCTCGTCGACTGCATCGCCGGCACCGTGGTCAAGGACAACGCCGACGACCGCGCGAAGCTGCGCCGCTATTTCGAACAGAAGGCCGCCCGGCGCGAAGGGGCGCATTGGCGCGCGTATTACGCGGCACGCCACCGTCTGCCGTGATGCGCAACATGAGTACGACCGATCGCGGCGGCGTGCGCGGGCCGGGACGTCGTGTGCCCGATGCGTGCCGCGAGCACGGCAAAAAGGGCGTAAAGGGCGTAGAGATCGACAAGGGCAGGTCGGGCTGCGTCGCGTCCGGCGCCTCCGTATGCATCGACTTCGACTGACAGGCGCCGCATGCAGACCGTGACGCCCGGCCAGCCGCACATCGTCGGCATCCGCCATCACAGCCCCGCGTGCGCGCGGCTGGTGGCCGAGCGCATCCGCGCACGGCGGCCGCGCTACGTGCTGATCGAGGGGCCGGCCGACTTCAACGGCCGGCTCGACGAACTGTATCGTCCGCACCGCCTGCCGATCGCGATCTACAGCTATCTGTCCGGCGATTCCGCGAATTACGGCTCGTGGACCCCGTTCGCCGAGCATTCGCCGGAATGGCAGGCATTGCAGGCGGGGCGCGAAGTCGGCGCGACGGTCCGGTTCATCGACCTGCCCGCGTGGCACGCGGCGTTCTCGCGGCTCGAGAACCGCTATGCCGATGTCGCGGACGCCGAACACGAGGCCCGCGCCGACGCATACGAGCGCGCGCTGGCGGACACGCTCGCGGTGCAAGGCCGCGATGCGCTGTGGGACCACCTGTTCGAGGACGTCGGCGATACGCCGGGCGCGCTGGACGAACTCGCGGCGCGCCTGTCGACCTACTTCTCGCATCTGCGCGCCGACGATCCGGGCTCGCTCGGCAACCAGGCACGCGAACGGATGATGGCGCGCTGGATCGCGTGGGCCGTCGCCGAAGCCGACGGGCAGGCGGACGACGTGCTGGTCGTCTGCGGCGGTTATCACGCGCCGGCGCTGGCGACACTCTGGCGCACGCAGCCGGCCGCGTTGCCCGATACGCCCGAACCCGGCGCGATCGACGGCGATGCCGGTGCCGTGCCCGACGAACGGGACGATGGCGCCGGCGCGTGCGAGACGGATTCGACGACCGCCGATGAGGCCGCGCGCAGCGTCCGCTACGGTTCCTATCTCGTGCCTTACACGTTCAAGCGTCTCGACGCGTTCGCGGGCTACGCATCGGGGATGCCTTCGCCGGCTTATTACCAGTGGGTCTGGGCTGACGGCGCGGAAGCGGCGGCGCGTCGCGTGCTCGAGAACGTGATGCAGCGGCTGCGCGCGCGCAAGCTGCCGGTATCGACGGCCGACCTGATTGCCGTGCACGTGCGGGCCGAAGGGCTGGCACGCCTGCGCGGCCACGCGCGGCCGTTGCGTTGCGACTGGCTCGACGCGCTGGCCGGCGCGCTGGTGAAGGAGGCGCTCGACGCGCCGCTGCCGTGGACCTATCGCGGGCCGCTGCGGGCCGGCACCGATCCGGTGCTGGTCGAGGCGATGGATGCGCTGGCGGGCGACGCCGCCGGCGAGCTCGCGCCCGGCACGCCGCAACCGCCGCTCGTCGCCGCGGTGCGCGACGAGCTGGCCGCGCTCGGCATCGTGCTGCACGGCACGCTGACGCTCGACCTGCTGACCGACCAGGGACGTGCGCGCAGCCGCGTGCTGCACCGGCTGGCGCTGCTGCGCGTACCGGGCATCGTGCGCCGCCAGGGCGCACAGCTTGCGATGTCGGGCGAACGCGACGAAGTCTGGCAGCTCGGCGAGCCGCTCGAGCAGCAGGCGGCGCTGATCGAAGCCGGCGCGTGGGGCGCGACGCTGTCCGACGCGGCACGCGCGCGGCTCGAGGATGAATTGCGTGAGGCAGGCGGGCGCATCGCGCCGCTCGCGGCTGGCCTGAACCGCGCCGCGTGGGCCGGGCTGGCAGCGCTGAGCACCGCGCTGCTGGACACGCTGCACGATGCGGTCGCGCGCGAGCAGCGCTTCGAGTCGCTCGCCCCGGCGCTCGGCAACCTGCATACGCTGCTGCGTCACGGCCATCTGCTCGGCATGAACGATGCACCGGTGCTGCGGATCGTCGTCGAGGCCGGGTTCGATCGCGCGCTATGGTTGCTGGAGCCGGCCGCCGCGCTGCCGCCGGCCGATCTCGACGCCCACGTGCAGGGGCACGTCGCGCTGCGCCGGATCGTGGCCGACGTACTGGCCGGTGCCGACGATGTCGCCCACACGCCGCTCGCGATCGAGCCGTTGCGCGCGCTGGCCGTCTGGCGGCGCAAGGCCGCCGATAAGGTGGCGGCGCCCGCGAGTCGCGGCGCGGCGCTCGGCGCGCTGCTCGGCCTGGCGGGGCAGGCCGGCGTCGACGACGGTCAACCCGTCGCCGGTATCGACGATGCGATGGCGCTGCTGCGGGCGATGCCGGCCGCCGCGCTCGGCGATGCGCTCGGCGGTTTGCTTGCGCTGGCGCGCGAGACACTGGCGAGCGCACCGGCTTTCGTCGCGGGCATGGACGCGACCATACGCGCGCTCGACGACGCCGATTTCGTGCTCGCGTTGCCGGGCTTGCGCAGCGCGTTCGCGTGGTTGCCGCCGCGGGAGCGCGGGCAGCTCGCGGATCAGGTGCTCGCGCTGCACGACGCGACACACCTGTCACGCCGCGTGCTGACGGAGCGGCACGCGGACGATGCGTCGCCCGAAGAGGCCGCGCACGCCGCGCGCATCGAGGCGCAGGTGCTCGGCCGTTTGCGCCGCTGGGGGCTCACGCCCGATCCGGAGGCGTCGTGAAGTGCCGATCGACAGGCCGCCGCGCATCCGGCTTCCGCTTCCTTCACCACGATGTCGCGCCGTCACGGCACGGTGCGGCGCGTTTTCCGCGAGTCCTGCCATGCCGCTGAACATTCCCGGTCCGCTCGAACGCTGGCGCCTGCTGCTCGGCGAACCGGCCGAGGCCGCATGCGGCACGCCGGGTGCGGACGCGCGGGCCGCCGATGCGGCGCTCGACTGGCTGTACGGTCGCGACGACGACCGCGCGCAGCGCGGCGAGCGCGGGGCCGGCCTCGGGCCGTCCGCGCTGAGCACGCCGGACTGGATCAACACGATCCACACGCTGTTTCCGAAGGAGGTAATCGACCGGCTCGAGCGCGACGCGGTCGAGCGTTTCGGCATCGACGAAGTCGTCACGAACCTCGAGGTGCTGGAGCGGATCGAGCCGTCCGAATCGTTGCTGCGCGCCGTGCTGCACACCAAGCACCTGATGAATCCCGAGGTGCTGGCGGCGGCGCGGCGGCTGGTTGCCGAGGTGGTCCGGCGAATCATGGAGCGGCTGGCGACCGACGTGCGGCAGGCCTTCAGCGGCACCCGCGACCGGCGCCGGCGCTCGCGGATGAAGATCGCGCGCAATTTCGACTACACACGCACGCTAGCCGCGAACCTGCGTCACTGGCATCCCGAGCGGCGCAAGCTGTATCTCGACACGCCGGTCTTCAACAGTCGCACGCGTCGCCACGCCGAGCCGTGGGACATCGTGCTGCTCGTCGACCAGAGCGGGTCGATGGTCAACTCGGTGATTCACAGCGCGGTGATGGCCGCGTGCCTGTGGCAATTGCCGGGCATGCGCACGCGGCTCGTGGCCTTCGACACGTCGGTGGTCGACCTGACCGCCGACGTGTCCGACCCGGTCGAGCTGTTGATGAAGGTCCAGCTCGGCGGCGGCACGGACATCGCGAAGGCCGTCGCGTATGCGCAGTCGTGCGTCGCGAATCCCGCCCGCACGATCATCGTGCTGGTCAGCGATTTCTATGAAGGCGGCAGCGGCTACGAGCTCGTGCGCCGCGTGAAGGCGCTGGCCGAGAGCGGCGCGCGCGTGCTCGGGCTGGCCGCGCTCGATTCGGCTGCCGAGCCCGCCTACGATCGCGAGATGGCCGCGCGGCTCGTGAACGCCGGTGCGCAAGTCGGCGCGATGACGCCCGGCCAACTGGCCGCGTGGCTCGCCGAGAAGGTGCAGGGATGAGCGCGCCGATCCGCGACGACCTCCTCGAACTGACGCCCGAAGCGCTGACGGCGCTCGCCAACGCCGGGTTCGTCAAGCGCGCCCAGAAGGATGTTGCCGCCGGCGCAGTGCCGACGGTGGCCGTCGACGGCGACGGTACGGTGCACGCGTCGTTCGCCGACGGCGTGCGTACCAGCTTGCCGCCGGGCCGGACCTTGCGCGACGCGGCGTGCAACTGCACCGCGAGCGGCATGTGCCGGCATCGCGTGATGCTGGTGTTCGCCTATCAGGCGAGCATGCGGGGGACCGAAGCGGCTGCCCCGGGCGAGGTGCGTGCAGGCGGAGACGACGAGACGGGGCAGGCCGATACGCGCGATGAATCGATCTGCAATCCGGACGATGTCGCACGCGGCGCAACAGGTGCCGGTGCGGACGATGCGCCGCCGGGCGACGACACGAACGGCACGTCGTCCGCGGATCGCGCATGGAGCCCCGCCGATTTCGACGATGCCGCACTGGCGGCGAGTTTTGCGCCGTCGGTGCTCGAACAGGCCGCGCGCATGGCGGCCGCGCGGCCCGCCGTGACCGTGCAGCCGTGGTCCGGCGCACAGTCGTCGCCGGTTGCACGCCTGCCGATGTGTACCGTGCGGTTCTTCTCGCGACGCTCGCTCGCGCATGCGCGTTGCGACTGCCGGCAAGGCAGCGGCTGCGCGCACGTCGTGCTGGCCGTCTGGGCATTCCGACAGGCCGGGGCATCGGCCGATGGTTTATCGGAAACGATCGTCGAGGTGCGCCCGCCGGCCGGCGAAGAAGACGAGTGTGGCGACGACCGGTCGCCGTTGCGTGACGAAGCGGCGCACGCGCTGATCGCCGACCTCGACAGGCTGGTACACGCGCTGTGGCTGGACGGCTCGAGCCAGCCGCCGATCGCGCTGGCCGCGCGCGTGGAGTCGCTGCGCGGCCGCCTGGGCGAGCGCGGCTGGCAGTGGGTCGACGACGCGCTCGACGAAGCCTGGCAGCTCGTGCACGCGCAGCATGCGCGCAGCAGCCGTTTCGAGCCGCTGCGGCTCGTGCGCGTGCTGGCCGAACTGTGGGCGCGCTTGCGCGCGGCGTTGTCCGCCGCGACGCAGCTTGAGGGTGCCGCCGTGCCGGCCCGCCAGATGCTCGGCATCGGCGTGAAGGGCGAGGTGGAACTCGATCATCTGCGGCTGGTGTCGCTCGGCGTCGAGCTGTGGGCCGACGACGCGGAAGAGGGGGCGAGCGTGCTGTTTGCCGATCCCGATACGCAGACCGTGATGGTGCTGACGCGCAACTGGCCGCGTGCCGCCGACGTCGCGGCCGGCGGCCGTGCGCCGGATCTGGCCGGCCGCCGCGTCGCGGGTTTTCCGTTGCGGCAGATCGCTGCCGGGCAGGTCGTCACGAAGACCGCGAAGCGGCGCGCGAACGGTGCGGTCGACATCTCCGCCGGCGTGCGGCAGACAGGCGTGCTGCCGCTGTCGCCGACCTCCTGGGACGATCTGGTCGCGCCGATCCGCCAGCCGGGCATCGCGGCGCTCGTCGCGCACCTGCGTGACGCGCTGCCCGACTTCGTGCGGCCGAGACAGGCGGCGAACGGCGCGGCGGCCGGCGCGGCCGGGTCGCTGCACGTGGTCGCGTTCGAGCCGATGGTCGTGCGGTCGGTCCATTGGGATGCGGCTGCCCAGGTGCTGCACGCGCGGCTCGAGCAGGGGGAAGCAGGGACGGCCGATGTGGACGGCGACGATGTGCTGCACCTCGCGCTGCCGCATCGCGCCGTGGCACCCGGCGCGGTCGATGCGCTGGCGCGCGCGCTGTCCGGCGAATGGGGCGCGTTGCGCGCGCTGGCGGGTACCGTCCGGCTGCATGCGGGCACGGCCGTGATGCGGCCGCTGGCCGTGTTGACCGCGCAGCGCGCCGTCGTGCTGCAGACCGAAACGACGGCGCCGCAACCGCTGCCGCTGGCCGGCGGGCGCGAGTCGTTGCCCGCGCTGGTCGCGCTCGCGGAGGACACGCTGGCGCTGCTGGCCGAATGGCTGCGCCAGGGCATGCGCCATCAGGGCGGCGGCGCGGTCGAGCGTGCGCTGGCGCAGGCCACGCGACTGGAGCGCGCCGGCCTCGCGCACGCGGGGCGACTGCTGCGCACGCTGGCCGACGGCCTGCGCGGTGCGCAATCGGCGTCGATCCTGGCGCAACTGGGTTCGCTGACGTTGCTGCTGCTGGGCATCGTCGAGCAATGACGGTATGACCGTCGAACGGGCGAGCAGTCGGCGCCCGACACCGCGAGCCGTCGGGCAGGCTGCACGGCTCGCGGGATGAATGAACGAGAGGGCGTCATGGCTGCGTTGCGGCCATGGCATGCGGGCGCGGCATCGTGCCGCGTCGTCGATCCGAGTGAGAGGGAACGGATGCGTCGTTTTGAACTGATCGAAGGCAACTCCAGCAAGTTCTGGGAAGTGGAGCAGGAAGGCTCCGGGCTCAATATCCGCTGGGGCCGCATCGGCACCGCGGGCCAGAGCCAGACGAAGTCGTTCGCGGACGACGCGAAGGCGCGCGCCGCGCTCGACAAGCTCGTCAAGGAGAAGACCGGCAAGGGTTATGCCGAAGTCGCGGTAGCGGCCGGCGCCAGCATTGGCGCGACTGCCGCCAAGCCGCCGGCCGTCGCGTCGCCGGCAACCCCGGCCGCGGTGCCGCAGGCGCCGACAGACGCGGAACCGGCCGCGAACGCGCAACCCGCAGCGGCGAAAGCCGCGAAGGGTGTGCCGCCCACACCGTCGGCCCAGCCGGCGGCATCGACGCCGCGTTCAACGGTTTCCAGCGCCTCCACCTCCACCGCCGCCGTGCCCTTGCCGCCCGTCGCCGCCGAAGGTTTCGACGCCCAGTGCGAGCGTGTCTTCGAGACCGTGCGCGCGCAGATCGCGAACGGCGACCTGAAGCCCGGCGAGACGTTGACGGTCGCCGTGATCAAGCGCCGCTACGACGTCGGCGACCAGGGCGCCGCGATGGCGCTCGACCTGCTCAAGTCGCGCCGTCTGCTGCATGGCTGGGGCGCGTCGGCCAGCGTGCACGAGCACGGGCAGGCAACTGCCGTGGCACTCGGCGAGTGGTTGGCGTCCGAGGCGGCCGCCGCACCGGCGCCTGCCGCACCCGCCGTCGCCGACACCGGCGCCCCGCCGTGGCTGATGCACGGCGATCCCGTGCGGCTGTCGCCGCAGATCCTGCGCGAAGCCTATGCGTCCCGCCGTTTTCCCGTCCCGGTGACCGCGCTCGACGTCCGCGCTGCATGGCTGAAGATCGAAGGCAAGGACGGGTACTCGATCGACATCGGCGCGACCGACGCGGCGCTGCGGCCGGCCGCCCAGCGGATGCTCGACCGGCTGGCCGCGCGTACGCCGATCGCCGGGCCGGTGGCGGACGCGCAAGCCGACGCCGTGCTGTTCGCACTGGCGATGACCGTGGGCGACTATCA
Source organism: Burkholderia reimsis (assembly GCF_003294055.1). NCBI lineage: Bacteria > Pseudomonadati > Pseudomonadota > Betaproteobacteria > Burkholderiales > Burkholderiaceae > Burkholderia > Burkholderia reimsis. Next base: position 13,436 of record NZ_QMFZ01000020.1, on the reverse strand, counting down.
CGGCGAAACCACGATCGGCCGCCCGGTCGCCGACTACCTGGTTGCGCAATACGGATTGACGGGCGCGATCGACGTGCTGCTCGACGCGTTGAAAATCCACGTGCACGCCGATTACGACCGTCAGGCGCAGCGCCGCCTCCATCGTTTCTCGACGAATGTCGAAGGCCCGGTGCGCGGGAGCTGGCGCGGGCCGATCGTCGGCGGTGAGGCGGCGCTGCGCGAGCATCTTGCCGCGGCGAGCGAGGCGGACTGGCAGGCCTGCGTCGACAGGATCGAGGCCGCGTTGCCGGCGCTGCACCCGACCCGCCAGCCGATACCCGCACTGTTGTTGCCCGATGTGCCGCAGTTGTCGAATGCGCTGGTGCGCAGGCTGAGCGCTGAACCCGACGTGCCCGAGACGCTGCACTGGATGCTGCTGACCGCGACCGATCCCGATGCGATCGCGGTGGCCGGGAAAATCCGGCCGAACAGCTATGGCCGCGAGTTCTGGGGAATGTCGCGGATGGTCGCGACCGTGCTGCGCGAGCGCGGCACGGTCGCGTTCGACGTGCTCGAACGCGGCGCTGCCGCCGACGAGGCGGGCGACGCGCTCGCCGCGATCGGCACACCCGACGCGGTGGCTGCGCTGGCGAAGGTCGCCAGCGGTTCGAAGGGCGCGCTCGCGCGCCTGTCGCTGTCGCTCGATCGCTGGCCGCTGGCCGGCATGGTCGCGCTGTCGCGGCTCGTGGCCGCGGGCGGCAAGGATGCCGGGCTGCTGACGCCGAGCCTCACGCGCCTGTTGCGCGCGCATACGGCGCACGTCGATGGGCTGCGGCCGTGGCTCGACGCACCGGCCCAGGCCGTGATCGACAAGCTCCTCGCGCTGCTGGCCGGCCCGGCCGAGGTCGCATCGGCCGAGGAATTGCCGGGTGTGCTGGCCGCGCCCCCCTGGCTTGCCGCGCGGCAGAAGCGGGCGGCTGCGCTCACGCTGGAGCCGCTCGAACTGGCAGCGGTCGAATGCTGGGACGAAGCGAAGCGCAAGCAGGCGAAAACGCCCGACCAGTGGGAAGTGAAGCGGCTCGCCGCGGCGTCGAAGGACACGATGACGCTGATCGACGGCCTCGGTTTCGACGCGAGCAAAAAATACTACGGGCCGCTCGGCGAGGCGGCGGCGAAGGCGATCCGGCACGGTGACGCGCCGGCGTTCGTCGCCGCGTGGCGCGCGATGATCGACGCGCGCAAGCGCGAGCGTTACTTCTGGTACTGGCTGCGCGCCGAATACCTGACGCTGTTGCCGGCCGCGGTGGCCGTCGACATCTGGAACGCGGTGGCAGGCGAACACAGCACGGCGGGCGTGACCCTGGTGATGGCGACCTTCGGCCTGCCCGCGTTGCCCGGCCTCATCGCGACCGTGCGCAACAAGCCGACCGAGAATTTCGGCTACGCGCTGAATTACGGCGCCGTCGAATGCGCGCCGATCGCGGCCCGCGCGTTCGCGAAGCTGAAGACCTTGCGTGACGACGGCCGTGCGTGGCTGCTCAAGTTTCCGGAGCATGCGGCCTGCGGCCTGATCGCACCGTCGCTCGGCAAGCCGGGCGAAGCGCGCGACTGCGCCGGCGCGGCGCTGCGTTTGCTGCAGGCGAACGGCCACGAGGCGCTGCTGATCGACGTCGCCTCGCGCTATGCCGACGACGCGGTGCCGCAAGCGGTGCGCGCCGTGCTCGACGAGAGCCCGCTCGACCGTTTTCCGACCAAGCGCAGCAAGCTGCCCGAATTCTGGCAGCCGCGCGGCTGGCGCCGGCCGGTGCTGAAAAACGGCAAGGCGCTGCCGGACGACGCGCTCGACCATCTCGGCCAGATGCTGACGTTCCCGACCGGTGAAGGCGTCTACGGCGGCATCGATGTCGTGAAGGACGCGTGCACGGCGGAGTCGCTGGCCGATTTCGCGTGGGACTGCTTCAACGCATGGCTCGATGCCGGCGCGCCGGGCAAGGAGGGTTGGGCGCTCACCGCGCTGGGCCTGTTCGGCAACGACGACACCGCACGCAAGCTGACGCCGCTGATCCGCACGTGGCCCGGCGAATCGGCGCATGCACGCGCGGCGACCGGCCTCGACGTGCTGGCCTCGATCGGCAGCGACGTCGCGCTGATGCTGCTCAACGGCATCGCGCAGAAGGTCAAGTTCCGCGCGCTGCAGGACCGTGCGCGAGAGAAGATCGATGCGATCGCGGAAGCGCGCGGGCTGTCGTCCGAGGAACTGGAGGACCGTCTCGCGCCGGATCTCGGGCTCGACGAACAGGGGACGATGCTGCTCGACTTCGGTCCGCGTGCATTCCGGGTCGGCTTCGACGAGACGCTCAAGCCGTATGTGCGCGAGACCGGCGCCGACGGCGCGGCCGGCGCGCGGCTCGCCGATCTGCCGAAGCCGAAGAAGACCGACGATCCCGTGAAGGGCAAGGAAGCGGTCGAGCGCTTCAAGGTGCTGAAGAAGGATGCGCGCACCATCGCGAGCCAGCAGGTCGCGCGGCTCGAGGTCGCGATGTGCGGGCGCCGCCGCTGGACACCCGAGGTGTTTCGCACGTTTCTCGCCGAGCATCCGCTCGTGCGCCACCTTGTCCAGCGCCTTGTCTGGGGTGTGTACGAAGTCGACGACGGCGGCAACTTCGGCGGCACGCTGAAGGCCTGCTTCCGCGTGGCGGAAGACGGCACGGCGGCGACTGCCGACGACGATGCGTTTACGTTGCCGGAGGGCGCGACGATCCGCATCGGGGTGCCGCATGCGCTGGAGATCGCGCCGGCCGATGCCGCCGCATTCGGGCAGGTGTTCGCCGACTACGAGCTGCTGCAGCCGTTCGCGCAGCTCGGTCGCGACGTGTACCGGCTGACCGACGACGAGCGCAACGGGCGGCAGCTCGAACGCTGGAAGGGCGTCAAGGTGCCGACCGGCCGCGTGCTCGGGCTCGTCAACAAGGGCTGGCGGCGCGGCCAGGTCGAGGACGCAGGCTGCATCTGGTATTTCACGAAGCCGCTCGGCGCGGGCAAGGTGATCGAACTGTCGCTGGACCCGGGGATCTTCGTCGGGGCGGTCGACATGAATCCGGATCAGCAACTCGGCGCGTTGCAGGCCGGTTCGCCGTCGAACTGGGGCAGCATTCGCGAGCCCGATGCGCTGTCGACGCTCGACGAAATCTCGGCAAGCGAGTTGATTCGCGATCTGGAGGGGATGCGGGAGTAACACGTGACCCTTGCATGACCATTCACCTTCATCCAGTTCGACATGAAGACAACGATTGCCCTCCGGACGCTGGCCCGCATTGCATTGCTGCCGGCGTCCTTCTGGTTCGCCGGCACCGTATACGCCGCGTCCTTCAATTGCCATCTGGCCAGACAACCGGCGGAGCAAACGATATGCGCCGTCCCCGAGTTGTCGAAACTCGACGATCAGCTCGCGATCGCGTGGTCGCTTGCGCCGCAACGCGTCGACAGGTCGCACGGCGACTCCGGCCTCAATGGACTGAAGCGCGATCAGCGCGGCTGGCGAAGCCAACGGGATGCCTGCGGACGAGACGTCGACTGCCTGCGTACCAGCTATCTCCGGCGGCTGCAGCAGCTTTCCCAGCCCAACCCCGAAATCGTGCTCGACATCAACGACTTCCACTGGTCGCAAACGTGGACGCTCCTGGAGATTTCGTCCAGGCCGTTGCCGCGCAATCGCGGCGGAATCATCATGATTCACCTCAACCCGTATGCCGATGCGGCACGGCTGACGTTCGACGCGTCGTCGTGGAACGGTGAAAACAGCGGACGGGAATACAAGGCAGACGCCGTCGTGCGGGCCGACGGCAAGGCATTCCACGTGGGCGCCGACGGCTGCCAGCTCGATTTCGCCATTCACGGTGCGCAGATGGAAGTCGAACAGCGCGGTCAATGCGGGACCGTGCTCGGCCACGGCAACGACGTGGATTTTCAGGGCACGTATATCGACGAGGAGCACGCGCCGAACAAAGGCTTCCAATTTGAATGACCGTCTGAACCGCACGTCTGCAAACCGACACGCCGACCGCCTCGGTCACGCCTGTCGCCCATTCGCCCGTTCCTGCCATGCCAACCATGACGCAGCTGACACCTGAGCTCCTTGCCGTCCTGCACCGGCCCGTCCTCGACGAAACCGATCTCTTCACGCTGGACGACTTCTTCGAACTGGCCGAAGTCGACGAACTGCGTGCGCAGGCGCAGGACCGTCGCCGCGCCGACGCGATCCTGCACGCGTGTGCGGCCGAGCTGCCGGCGCTGCATCCGAATCGCGCGGCGTTGCTGGCGTTGCTCGGTGGCGCGATCGTCGAGGGTGGGGCCGATCCGCGCATCCTGTTTCCGGCCGCGCTGGCGAGGCTTGGGGCGTGGCTGCCTGAACTCGCGCCGTTTTGCGCAAGGGCAGTCGAGGATGACGACGACGGCGCCACCGACGACGAACGGCTCAACTGGCATGCCGCCCGGCAACGGCTCGATGCGCTCGACGGGCGACAGGGCCGGGAAATCGATGCGTTGCGGGACGCGGTCGATACGCTCGTCCTGCCGCTGATGGCGATGCTGATGCGCGATCGCGACAATCACGGCGATCTCGTGGCAGACACCGCGCTGCAGGCGTTGCTGGAGCGGATCGCCGACAACGACAGTTTGCCGTTCGATCAGTTGCACTTTCTGTGTGCAGCGTCGGCGTTGAGCTACGAACCGGAGTGCGTCGTCGTGCTGCCGGCTTCCGGCACGGGCTTCGTCGCCAGCGCGCATGCGGTCAACAACACGTTCCATGCGTTCACGCTGCTTCAGCGCCTGATCGGCGAACATGCGCGGACGCTGCGCGTCGGCAAGCCGATCGCGCCGAGGAGCGGCGACGAAGATCGAAGATCAGGATTCGTCGGAGTTTCACTGGCTGCAGGCGCATGCGTACGCGAACGGCGTGCTGGTCGACAACCTGGCGCTCGCATGGGGCGAAGCGTCGTTGCGCAGCCACCGCAAGCACGGCAAATGCGTACTGATCGCGCTGGAGACGGAAGAGGGTATCAAGAGGAGCTGGAACGGCTTCAATGGCGTCTGCCATCCGGCGCAGAACCCGTCCGTGACGCTGGTGCGGTTCCTGACGCGGGAGGAAGTGGCCGCGTATCTGGTTTGATGCGGCGGGCTAAATCGGCGTAGCGAGCGCGGATGATCGACAGCGCCCGGTCAGCGGCTCCTGAATCCAGGCTGCGGTTGCCGGGCTTCGACCGGTGTCCCGACACCAGTCCCGCCGGCCCGTGCTCACGTAACCGGGCGACCAGCCGGCAGGCCTGCCGGGTCGTCAATTCCAGCCGTTCAGCCGCACCCCCAAAGCGGACATTTCAATCTAGCCACTACAACAAAAACCACCGATAATTCACGTTATGTAAAATTTCATATTGACATGGGCGACGAGCCCAAGGCTTGTCGCTCACGTCCGAACGTGGACAGTCGCCACAGCGGCCTGGCCGCGGCAACCTCCTTTCCTGTAAGAAGCTGCCTACGCGGAACTGTCTTTCCGATACAGGGCGCGATACTCCTGCAGAACTTGAAAATCCTCGTCATCCTCGCTCAACCGGAAGTCGTCCAGGAGTGTGCCGCTCTCATCCCAGCTTTTTTCCCACAGGGTGATCCCATATTCGTATTCGCCATCCTCGGCAAGCTGGCCATTCTTGTGCCATTCACGAGCACGTCCATGGAGTACGCCCTTGAAGAACGTCGCTTCTCGCATTGGCCGTCCCGGTTCGTACCACTCTTTCGTCGTACCCCACTGCAAGCCCTGACGGATCTCAGTTTCCGATTTTTCCCATCCATCTCTGAGCGTATAAGAAACGCCTGAAAAAGGCTCGCCATCGAGATAATAGAGACCGTCTCCGGGATACTCGAGTTGACTGGAAAGAATGCGTTGCATCAGAAAGTACCTCTTAGTCGGTTAGAGCAATAATGCCGTCAGTAATTGGCTTGCAGTTGTCGCATCGAGGCATAGGCTCGCCAGCGTCTGCCTTGTCCATTTCTGTGCGGACATTATAGACAGCCAACTCATTCAGCTGGGCACCGGGCCGTGCCTCCAACGCCTGGTTGGCCGCCTGTACTTCGGAGTGCGAACCCGGGATGCCTTTGTTTCGCGTCCACCCAGGATTGTTCGGATATGGGGAAGGACTTTTTTCCTCGTTGGCGATCGCGACTTTCTCGGTCTGCTCCTTGAGCGGTGAACGCAACCCGCGCGGGCGCTTCCCCGTGTTCTGTCCGTAGTAGATGGCTCCCGTTGTCAAATCCTTCACAACAGAAAGACACGGCCCCATCGTCGTGTCACCGGTCTTCAAGACAGTCCCGTCGTCAAGAGTGACCGTTCGATCACCTCGAGCATTGGCGTCCTTCATCTTCTGCCAGGCGGTTTGTGCGAGCGCCCCAAGCTCTTGCCGAAGTTCGTCAAGGTCGTGCTCGCCGTGCGCGGGCGCGTCGTGTGCTTTCTCGGTCTCCGAACCCTTTTTCTTGTTGTCTGCGACTTCTTCGCCGAGGCTGGATCCGCAACCACTTTCCGCCAACCCCAGAACGTCCACCCGGACAACCGGATTTGCCGTATACGCATATAAATTGATGCCACCGGCCTGGCCGGCGGGATCCGACTGCAGGTAGCGCCCGAGTGTCGGGCTGTACGACCGAAACCGATTGGAGTGTATGCCGGTTTCGACATCATGGTAGTGACCCGGAAAGCGGAGATCGTAGTCGATCAAGCTTTCGTTCGAAACGGAAATTGCGCCGTACGGATCGATATCGTCGGGTTTCCAGACGACACCGTTCTCCTGGTTCGTGATCAGGTCGGGCAGTCCAACCTGATTGTGTTGTAGAAAATATGCGATTCCACTGCCCGGCTCAGCATCCACGGATTCGTAGTCGATCAGCATGAACGGAACATAGGCGGCTTCGCTTGGGTATACGTAAAGTCGCAGGCGCCCGCCGGGACTTCTCTCGGCTACAAGGCGGTCATCGTCCCAAAAGAAGTCAGTGCGCTGTTCACCGATGGACTTGTAGATGCGGCGACACAGTCCGTCATACTCTGCGGTCCAGGAATTTTGTTGATCGCTCCAATCGACCGCCACCAGCAAGTCCATGCTGTCATAGCGGTAGACGGTACGACGGTCATCGCCGGTAATGCTTTCGGCAAGATGATTTCGGTCGGTATAGCGGAATATGCTCGTCGCCGATGCCGAGAGTCGGTTGCCCTCGGTATAGCGCATCCACGCACATGTCGGCGATGACAGAAGATTCCCCCCCGCGTCATACTGGAAGCGCCGCGTGTGAAATCCGTCGCGGGTTTCGCCAATCAAGCGGTGCGCGGCATCGTATTGATACTCGGTTGTGCCCGTTGCGCTATCGGTTACGCTCCGCAGTTCCCCCGTTGCACTGTATACATACGTCACACAATGAACGGACTCAGGTCGATCGGAGATCCACCTGGTTCGTCCGATACACCAACCGTTCGCGTCGAAGGTATGGAGGATATTTGTGCCGTTGCCTAGGCATAGCAGGACCTGCCCATCGCGTGAACGCACAAGACGGTGGCTACCGCCCACGGGCGTATGAATGTGTATTTCACCATGACCGACAGATTCATAACGGACGGTATATCGATCAAGATAGGTGGTACTGGCTAGCGATTTTTTGACGTAACCGTGTTCGACACCCAAGCCATCGCGTTTATCCGAAGTGCGCCGGCCCTGTGAGTCATAGGTTAATTTGACGTCGTACCTGTTCGTCGAGGCCTTTGTAATATTCGCGCGCGAATCGTACTGGTAGAAATGTGTGGTACCGCTCGATAGCACTCGCTTACTGTGAAGACCGTTGTCGCCAATCTCAAAATGGAGCAGCAGGTTGCCGGAACCATCGCGCTTTTCGATCAATCGATCGCCGGTGTCATATTTATAGGTTTCGCGCAATACGCCGTGCCGCGTTACGCTTTGAATTCGACCTTTGAAATCGTAGTGGTAGACGCTCTCATTGCCATTCGCGTCGACTATCGCAGCGACCTCCTCTTTGGCGGTATACCGGTACCTGACTGCATTGCCCGCCGGTCCTGTCTCGCTTTCACGCAAGTTCCAGGACGTGACGTTGTAGCGATATTCGCGCCCGTCTCCGTCTCGCAGTCGCACGAGATTCCCCGCAGCATCGTATTGAAGGCGCTCTGTATTCCCGTACATGTCAGTGCGGCTGACGATGTGCCCGGCCGGATCGCATTGCTCGGTCGGTGATGATGTAACACGGGCGACTGGAAAAACCGTTGTCGAAAAGCTATCGATCTCCGGTGGCAGGAGTAATCGATCTGGCAGTTCGGATGGTCGAATCCAGCCATACAGCAGTCCCATCGGTGTGTCGGGAACCCGATGCGTCAGGGGATTTGGCAGGGCTGGCACTTCTTCCCTCGTGGGCCAACTGTTTCCCCAGCGATCCAGCCGCCCGGTGTTTGCTCCGCGCTGGTCGTAAAGCCAGCGCATCGTGCGTCCACCGGAATCAATCTCGCACAGAATTCGACCGTCACCACCGGTTACGCGCTCGGTCGTTCCGCCATACGGGTCGATGATCCGTGTCACCGTACGCGATCGGTCGTACAGGAAAGCCCACTTGCCTCCGTCGGCACGCGTCACTACGGTGCGGCCCGGTTGGTACTCGAGCGCGACATGCCACAATCCGTCTTGTCCCCTGCTTTCAATACATCGGCTCTCGTTGTCGTACTTGTAGTGGAACGAGTAACCGTTCGCATCCGTCTCTCGGGTCATTCTTCCGCGGGTGTCATAGCCGTAAGACATTTTCTCGCCGAGCGGATCAGTCGCTACCTCCAGGCATCCGGATGCGTTGTAACGATAGTGAGCGATGCACAGCCTCTCCCCCTGCGGCGGTGTGACGTAAATCGCCGAGACATGACCGAAGTCGTTGTAGTGAAATTCAATCGTCCGTCGAAGGTGGTCGCGGCCGGTTTCCTGGATGATTTGTATCAGTGAGCCGCTTTCGTCATAAACAAACCTGAATTCGAATTCCGGTTTGACATGATTCACGAGCCGGGCAACATGAACGTCTTTATACGGAAGCTCGAAAGTCATTTTTCCAAGCCGCGTATGATGGATCACGAAGCGGCGTTCATCGCACTGCTCCAGTTCATAACCGGCAAAGCATCCTTCATAACGACCGGCGCCGCTCCGAGGAAATGGATGCTCCCGGTTGCGCGCATCTACATAAATGGCGCGCGTTCGCAGAAGACGCAACTCGTGTTGGAAAACGTGTCGAAAACCAAAGCCAATCGGACTGTCTTGTTTGTGCCAGCCGCTGCAGTAGTAGCGCTCCCACTTGAATGCAGGCGCCGCTTGCGTTTTGTAGTCGATGAATTCGTTTTCCGCCGTACCCCTGACGACATCGACGGGATGTCCGTCGGTGCACGGGCTGACTTCTTTCTGTCTATTCGCAACCCGTGCCTTGACCTTCTTCCCGATCCCGTGCTTCGCCGCGTGCCACATCATCTGCGAGTCTGGCAAAGGAAACCCGCCGATCAACACCGTCGGATCCCCGGCGAGCAGCGTCCCCATACTCGGCTCGATCCCTGGATCCTTGCCCATCAGGTTGCCGAGCATCATGAACGCGAGATCAGCTGCGGTCTGCGCGGCCATCATCGCGGCCGCCGCAATCTCCCCTTGCGACGCGTCATCGGCTGCAGTGGCTACACCCGACGCTGGCCCGACCGCTGCGTTGCCAACCGACCACGCCTTCCCTGCCCGCCCCAACATCTTCGCCCGGCCGGACACCTGGGCCGCCTCGCTTGCCACCTCCTCGCCTTTCTCGGCAACGCTCGCCGCTTCACCACCCGAGTGCCCCGCGTGCCCCACAGGATTGCAGTGCCGCGTCATGTCGATACCCATGCGCGCAGCACGCATCCCGCCGATGAATGTATTGCTCGATCCGGTCTGAATATCGAAGTACGGTGTTATCCCGCCGCACGTCGGTGCAATACCGATATCCAGCACGCGTGCCGCAGGAATGCCCCCAATCAGCACGCTCAAACACCCACTGCCAATCGTCGCCCCGACACTCGGCAACGGAAAGCCGCTGCTCGGCGGATGACTATGCGCATGCGGTGTACCGAGATGCGGAACACCGATGGTGGCCGCCGGCATCCCGGGCATCTTGTCGAGCAGCGGGATCTGCGCGATACCGGTGTTGAGCAACTGCGACGGCATGCCTTGCAACGACGCAAGCGAATTGACGGCCTCGCTGACATGGTGGAGCGTGCCACCTTCCGACGAGAAGGTCTCCTTGAACGGATCGAACGTCGACTTGACCGTACCGAGCAGCGAATCGCATGCGGTGTCGACCTTCGACTCCGATTGCGTTGCATGAGTCTCCGCAGGCGCTGACGCACGCGTCAACCGTGTTTCCACTTCACTCATTGGGGCGCCCGCACGTATCCGGCCGTCAGTGCGACGGTTCCACGCAGGCGAGCCATGTGCAGGGGATCCTTCTCCAGTTCGTACGCCCGCGCCTCGATTTTCAAGCCCGCGTTTCGATAGAGCGATATCAGGCGATCGAGGATGGAAATGCGTTGCCGCTCGCAGACGAACTGCTCGCATAGACCCTTCGCGGCGATCCAGTTCTTCGCCGCTTCCGCCGCCTGGCCACACGCCAGTAGCGCGACACCGCCCTTCTCCATTGCCTCGATCTTCGTGTGCACGAGCATCAGCCTGCCGGCGGCACCGCTCGCGAGATCGAAATAGGTCGCCGCCTTCGCATGCTCGCCGAGCGTGTTGCAACAGCTACCCGTTGCCATCAGCGCGTTCAGCACGACCAGCAGATTCCGGCCATCGAGCGCAGCCGGCAGCGCGCGCACATACCAGTCCTTCGCATCGCGCGGCGATCCGTGGCGCAACGCCACATCGCCGAGCCCGTGCAATGCCACTGCGCAGCCGGTCGCATCCTTGCGCTCGGCATGGAAGGAAAAGAGCGCGTAGTACTTGCGCTGCGCGTCGGGCAGCCTGCCATGCGCAAGGTCGATCCCGGCAATCTGCATCAAGGCGCCCATGCGCTGCTCGATCGGATGGGCCGCATCGTTTGCAATGTCGACCAGATGGCGGGTCGCCTTCTCTGACGAGAAATCGACCGGAAGAATCAGTACATGCTCGGCCTTTCTGTCGCGCGCAAGCGGAATCAGGCACGGATGCTTCCGGTCATCTCGGATACAGAATCGATGTCCTTCCATCCATTCCTCAAAGCCGTTCAGCGCCAGGCATTGCAGCACCAACTTCGCGAATCCGCCGAAATCGCCAAGCGGTGACGGCAACCACGCCCAGACGACCTTGGTACCTTCCGGCATCAGCGTGCGAACGTGCGTGAAGGCATCGCGCAGCCGTGTTGCCGGTGCGCGCCTTGGATCGGTGCAGGTCAGCGGCAACGGTAGCCAGCCTGTTTCGCCACGCTCGACGCGCGCGCTGCTCGCTTCGTCGATCTGACGTGCAAGTGCCTCCATGCAGGTCTGCAAATACGCTTCGGCAGAGTCGCAAGGAAACGGAAAATTCAGGAATACCGCATCGCCGACTCGTTCGTCGAGCGATTGAATCATCTTGAGAACCGGCACGACGTCGTTATCGGTCGCTTCGATCAACAACGTCGGATCGTCAGGTTGATCGATGAACGCTTCGATCGAAGATTCGATGGCGGCGAATTCGCGATGCATGGCGTCAGGCTGCCTCTCAGTTCAGACGCACGTACCGGCTGCGCACCACGGTGTCCGCCTCGGTCCGGATATCGACACCGCCTCGCCCGCCCTCCAGTTCGAGCGACTGCGCACTCAACCGCAGCTTGCCGGCGACTTCGATGTTCACGTTTCGGTTCAGCAGTGTGACGACAGGCCCGTCAGGCGAGGCCCGCACCTGCAACAGCGGGCAGCCCGATGCATCCGCGATCTGCACGCACTTGCCGGCTTCAAGGGAAAGCGCCATCGCGGGCTCGACCACCGGCTGTACCGGATCACCATGCCCTTTCCGCATCAACAGCCCGGCGATCAGGTACTCGGGCCAGTTCGCCGGCGATTGCAGCAGCACACGATCGCCGATGCGAGGCTTCACGCCGTCCACGCATTCGAGCCAGCGCTCGCATGTCGTGTCGTCCCGCAATGCCCACTTCACGCGAATGAGGCCCATCGCATCGGGATGGTGCGTATCAGTCACTTCGCCGATCATCGTCGATGATTCGCGGCGCTCGGCAGGCGTTGTCCGATCCGGCACCGGATCGTTGTCGAACAACCGGCGCAGCGCTTCGATCGTTTCCGCTTCGAGCGTTTCATCAACCGTCAATTGATCCGATTCGTTTTCCATCGAATGTCTCCCATGCTTCGCATGCCATCAGGCAACCGGCAGGCTGCCGGTCGAAATCAATTGATGTGGGCAATCGTTCCCTGGATCGTCACGCCGGAACCGTCGAGCGTGATGGAACCGCCGCCAGTCGCCAGAACGATCTTCGTCGCATTGACGTTGACGTTGCAGCTGCTCTTGCCGTTGTCGATATTCACCGTCGGTGCCTGAAGATTGGCGGTCGATTTACCTGAAAGATTGAGATCGTTCTCGCCGTAGATCGTCACGCCTTTCGCATAGCCGGAGATGCTCACGCCCTTGTCGTATCCGGCGATGTCGACACCGCCGCCCTGACCGGTAATGCCGACACCGACATCGCTCGCGAGTCCGCCAATCAGGACCCCGACGTTATCCTTGTTGATCGACACGCCGCTTTTTCCGGCCCCCATGTCGATATACTTGCCGGCCGCCAATGACGCGACCTGAGCCACGTCGACGGAGTGGCTTCCCGTATTGACCTTCGTCGCATACGACCCGGTACCGACGACATGCGTGCTGTTCCCCTCGACGAAGACGTCATGCGTACCGGTGACAACGGCGAGGTTGTGATTCCCCTTCGTCACCGTATGCGAACTGTTGCCATCGACCGACACGCTGCGGTTCCCCGTCACCCCATGCGTCTCATTCGCCCCGATCTGCGCGACCCGGTTCTGCCCGATATTCACCGTCTCGTTCTGCCCCACGCTCCGTTGCCGGTTGTTCTTCACCTGCATCGTCTCGTCGTTTCCGACCGTATGCGTATGGTTGTTCCCGACGGAAAGCGAATGATCGAGCTCCGTCTCCGCATCGAAATTCCGTTCCGCGTGCATCCACAGCTGCTCGGCGCCCTTCTTGTCCTCGAACCGGAACGCATTCGCATGCTCGGTCGTCCCGCCCGGTGACGAGCGCGACAGCAACCCGCTCTGCGTCGCGCTCCCGGGCAGCCCCCACGGCGGCATCTTTTCGCCGTTGTAAACCCGCCCGGTCACGATCGGCTCATCCGGATCGCCGTTCAGGAAATCCACGACGACCTCGTCGCCCACCCGCGGAATCTGCACC